>JALVES010000068.1 GCA_027030635.1 Saprospiraceae bacterium
GAGGATGGCCGCGATGTTTTTATCTATGAGTGACTGCCGTTCTTGAGCTGTCATGCCGGCCTGCAGCCCGGCGATGACTTTTTGGGTAACCTCTTCCATGCGCACGAGAAAAGTGGCCGTCAGTCCCGGGTTGGGCAGTTCCTGCTCGAAGCTGCCGGCCCAGAAGCCGTCTTGGAGGTAGTTGTGCTCCATGTCAGAGTGGCTCTGGATGGAGGAATAGCCGCAGTGGTGGTTTGTCAGCAAGAGGCCTTCGGGGCTGATGAGCGAGGCCGTGCAAAACCCGCCAAAACTCACAATGGCATCCTTCAGGCTTGCCCGGTTGATGTCGTAAATGTCTTCGGCAGTCATTTGCATGCCCATGGCCTGCATGTCTTTCTCATTCAGTTGTTTGAGCAGATTGGGCAGCCACATCCCTTCGTCAGCGCGAAGGAGGGGCAGGATGAGGAAGCAAAGGAGGAGCGTGGATAAGCGTTTCATTGGCATTTGGATTTTAGATTTTCTCCTGATAAAACTCGACCACCCTGGGGTCGGTCTTGATGTCTTCGGGGCGGAGTTTTTGTTTGAGGACGATGCCCTCCAGGCTGCGGCATCGGCTGAGAGCGACGTAGGCCTGGCCGTATTCGAAGGCACCCCGGCCGAAGTCTATGATGGCACGGTCGAAAGTTTTGCCTTGAGCTTTGTGGATGGTTACGGCCCAGGCGAGTTTGAGGGGATATTGGGTGAAAGAGCCGATGACTTCTTCTTTGAGCTCTTCGGGGTCTTGGGAATCTACGCGGTATTTGATGATTTCCCAGGTGTAGGGCTCCAGTTCGAAGGGGTCTTTGGGGCCTTCTTTGTCGGTTACTTTGACGAGGATTTTGTCTTTTTCGAGGGAGAGGATGACGCCTATGCTGCCGTTGACATAGCGCCTGTCGGGATCGTTGCGAATGAACATCACTTGGGCGCCTTCTTTGAGGGTGAGGGTTTGGGCCGTGGGGAAAAAGGAGGGTTTGACCTGGCCCTCTATTTGAGCGGTGAAGGTGCGGGAAGGAGTCGTCAGCTTGGCGAGCTCTCTGCGATTGATCTGGTCAACGGTGTGGTTGCGTGCGGCCAGGGTGATGTAGTGGCAGTCGCCGGGAGGGGTGAAGTCGGGCTGATAGCGGCTGTTGAGTTCTTCGAGTATGTCGTAGTCCACCGTGTTGAGCCGCACGGCATTGAGCAGGTCGAGGAAGCCCTTTTCCTTTTGGCGGAAGACGCGCTGCAGTTCCACCATCTCCATGTCGAAGCCCTCGCGAAAGACGCGGGCCGAGAAGAAGTAGGGGCTTTGATAGATGTTTTGGAAGACGTGACGCTCTTCGGCGCTTGAAATGACGGGGGGCAGTTGAAAGAGGTCTCCCACAAAGAGCATTTGTACGCCGCCGAAGGGCCGGCCGTTGCCGCGGTTGATGCGCAGGAAGCGGTCCATGGCGTCGAGTATGTCGGCCCGGACCATGGAGACTTCATCTACGATGAGCAGCTCGAGGTTTTTGTACAGGCGGTTGGGGCGCACCTGGCGGATGTCTTTGGGCTGGATGAGTTTTGGCGGAAGCCTGAAAAAAGAGTGTATGGTCTGCCCCCGCACGTTGAGGGCTGCCACGCCGGTGGGCGCCACGATGGCCGTTTTTTTGTCCACGTCTTTGCTGACGAGTTGCAGCAGGGTGGATTTGCCCGTGCCGGCTTTGCCCGTGAGGAAGACGTTTTGATCGGTGTTAGACAACAGGTCTAACACGTATTTGAACTCGCTGGTGAGTATGACCGGGTCTTTTTTCATGCCTGCTCGTTGTATCTGCTTTGGTGAAAGCAAATTTTGTTGCGGTTTTTACTCATTGCAGGGGCCGTCCGTCCAGCTCTTGAGGCCGGCATTGCGGGCAGCGCAGGAGTTGGTGTAGGTTTTGCCATCGCAGCCACAAACCGGAGCGTAGATGTCGGGGCAGGGCTGTATGCGTATGGCGTTGGGGTCCTGGCAGGGATTGCAGGGGCCTTCTGCGAAGTGTTTGACGCCCGCTTTTTGGGCTTCACAGCGGTTGGGATAGGTTTTGCCGTTGCAGCCGCAGACGGGTTGGTAAATTTCGCCGCAGCTGCGGTCGGGGTCTATCTTGCGGGGGTCTATGCAGTCGTTGCAGGGGCCTTCCGTCCAGCTTTTGAGACCGGCATTGCGGGCGAGGTATTCGTTGGGGTAGGTGCGGCCGTTGCAACCGCATACGGGCTTGTATATCTTCGGCACGGGCGCATTGCGGATGGCTGAGGGGTCCTGGCAGGGGTCGCAGGGGCCGTCGGCGTAGTGTTGCAGGCCGGCTTTTTCGGCCTCGCATTCGTTGGCATAGGTCTTGCCGTCGCAGCCGCAGACGGGTTGGTAATTGCGCGGGCAGGCCTTGCCGGGTTTGACTTTGGCGGGGTCTATGCAGGCGTTTTCATCCGTTTTGCAGGGGCCTTCCGTCCAGGCGGTTACGCCCGAGTTCTCGGCTACGCAGGAGTTGGAGTAGGTCTTGCCATCGCAGCCGCAAACGGGCTGATAAATCTCTATGCAGGCAGCCTCGGGATTGATCCTCGTGGAGTCAATACAGGGCTTGTCTTCTTCGGTTTGTGCTGTGGTTTTGGGCTTGAAGATGCAGGCGCTGCCGGCCAGGCCCAGGACGATGAAAAAGAGCAGCAGGCTCGTAAAAGGGTTTCGCATAAGAAAGTCTTTGATACCTTGCAAAGGTAATCAAAAAAAGCTACCTTTGGGGGGTAAAAGTTCAGTAAAATGAGAAAAACATTATTTCTTCTTATCTTTCTTTTCAGCACTTCGATGCTTTGGTCGCAATGGTCATTGGGCGGGCAGCCCCGTTTTTTGCAGCAGCCGGAGCGATTTGCTTTGCCCGAAAAGCCTTTGCTTTTGCCCGGGCCCGATTTGGCGAAAGCCAAAGAAAAAGCTCTGGCCAATCCCGAGAACCTCCTGTTTGCCCTGCCGGTTTCCGTGGACATCAGTTGGGAGGATGGCGTTTTTTACGATTTGCCGGATGGCAGCGCTGTCTGGCTTTTGTACCTCCGCCTGCCGGGTGTGAAGGGGCTTTCGCCGGTCTTTGACGAACTTCGCCTGCCGCCGGCTGCGCGCTTGTACGTGAGCGATCCGCAGGGTCGGACTGTGTACGGGGCCTACACCTGTCAAAGCCTTACTCACAGCGGGCGTTTTCGCACGGGTTTTGTGCCGGGAGATGAGTTGGTGATAGAGGTTTTTCTTCCGGCTTTCGCCAAATGTGAGCTGAGCCTGATGCGTCTGGATTATCTTTTCGAAGATGCGGAAGCCGGCATGGAGAAAGCGCTGTTTGGATTTGGCTTCGGCATGTCGGATACTTGTCATTACAATGTGCATTGCCCTATAGGAGCGAATCAGGAACAGGTGGCGCGCTCCGTTTGTCGCATTATGATGACACTGGAAGAGGGCACTGGCTGGTGCTCGGGCGCGCTGATCAACAACACCGCTGAGGACGGCACGCCCTATCTGCTGACGGGCTTTCACTGCCAGGACGGCTACACGCCTTTGTACGACCTTTGGCGTTTTGATTTTGAATACGAAGCTCCGGGCTGTGAAAATCCGGCTCAGGAGCCGCCTTATCTCTCCGTGCTGGGAGCGACTTTCAGAGCCGGGCGGCAGGAGTCTGATTTTTTACTGTTAGAGACTGGCCCTGTTCCCGCTTCTTATCCCGTGTATTTTGCCGGCTGGGACCGCTCTTCGGCCGTGCCCGACAGCGCCGGTTTGCTGCATCACCCCAGCGCCGACATCAAAAAGATTTCCAAAGACACAAACAGCCTCGTGATTCATCCTCAGGCCATCAATTGGAATAACGGTGTTGTCACTCCGCCCAATCACCATTTTCGTGCGACCCTGGATTTGGGCAGTTTTGAGCCGGGTTCTTCCGGAGGGCCTTTGTTCAATCAGGACAACCGCATTGTGGCGCAATTGCACGGCGGTTTTCCGGGCTGCGAGCAGGTGGTGATTTACGCGGGCCGCTTTTTCTATTCCTGGGACGAGGGTGCCGATTCCACTCAACGCCTCATGGAGTGGCTGGACCCGCTCGGCCAGAATCCTCAACAATTAGATGGCTACGACCCCTTGTTCAGCGGCGGCCTGTCGCTGTCGGGTTATGCGAGAACGGAAGGCGGTGCCGGTATCCGGCGCGTGCGCGTCGTGCTTAGTGGTGATTTTACAGACACTGTTTGGACGGATGCCTCGGGCTACTATCAGTTTGACAGCCTGCCTGCGGGTGGCAATTACGAAATATCTTGTTGGAAGGACACCCTTACGGGAAATGGCGTTTCGACTTTAGACATGGTGGGCATCACCAAACACATTTTGCTGATTGATACTTTGGACTCGCCCTACAAAATCCTCGCTGCCGATGTGAATGCTTCGGGCAGTGTTACCACGCTGGATTTGGTGGCCATTCAGAAAGTTATTCTCCTTTTGGAAAATGCGTTTCCCAATGGCGTGCCTTCCTGGGGCTTCGTTCCTTCCGACTGGGTTTTTCCCGACCCCTATCATCCGGCCACGCCTCCACCCGATACAACCATCTCCATCACCAACCTGCAAGTTCCCATGACGGACCTCGATTTTACGGGCTTTAAGTATGGGGATGTGAATGGGTCGGTGGATCCGGGTTTGTGAGTTTAACGCTTAACCTTTGGCATGAGGGTGTTTTCGCTTACGCAACAATGGGACAGACAAAAAAGCGGAGAGAGAGGGATTCGAACCCCCGGTCCCGCGCAAGCAGGACACCTGATTTCGAGTCAGGCCCGTTCAACCACTCCGGCATCTCTCCAAACTGTGCGATGAAGCCGCCCGCCCTGAGGGCGAACGGGCTTCTTCGCGTAGGAAGCTGCGGCAAAGATAGGGAATTTTTGGGATTTTGC
>JALVES010000069.1 GCA_027030635.1 Saprospiraceae bacterium
GGTCGCTCTGAGCGGGCAAACCCAAAAGGAGGAAAAAGAGACAAAAGGCCAAACAGCCAAAGCAGGGGAGTCCGCCCCCCAGGCGCCTCAGCTTTCCTACGAAGAACGCAAACAACTCCAACGACGCGTACAGCAGGCAGAGCGCCGCATTGAGCGCATCGAAAAAGAAAAGGCCAAATTGGAAAATGAAATGGCCGACCCTGCGTTTTACCAACGGCCCGAGGCCGGGCAACTCCTCAAAACCTATGGCGAACTCAAAAAGCAATTGGATGAGGCCATGGAGCAATGGGAAGAAGCTCAAACCAAACTGGATGAAACGATGTCGTAGCGATGCAGCGTTTTGCGCCGCTATGGATGCCTCTATGACAACATAAAAACAAAAACACTTTTCATGAAAAACACACCACTCGTTTTCCGCCGGGGTTTGCTGACCCTGCTCGCTCTGGTTTTGTTTTCCGGAGCCTTGCCTGCCCAAAGCAGTAAGAAAAAGAAGAAGGGAACGAAAGCAAAGACGGAGCAACAGCAACAAAGCCCGGCACCTCAGCAGGAAGCCATAGCCGATACCTTTAGCTACAGCCTCGGCCTCTTGCTGGCCAACAACCTGAAGCAGCAGGGCATCAAAGGCTATGATGAAGAAGAACTCCTGAACGGCCTGCGCGATGCCCTGGCCGGTAAGGCTAAATTGGAGTACGCAGCAGCCAGCATGGAGGTACAAAAAGGCATGCGCGCACAGCGTCAGGCCGAAGCCGCCGCCAATCTCGAAGCCGGCAAGCGCTTCCTCGAAGAAAATGCCAGGCGCAAGGAAGTCAAGGTAACGGACAGCGGCCTGCAATACGAAATCCTGAAAAAAGGCAATGGCCCCATTCCGAAGGCCACTGACAAAGTCAAAGTTCACTATCACGGAACGCTGATTGACGGCACGGTCTTCGACAGCTCCGTAGAGCGTGGCCAGCCCATTACTTTCCCCGTCAACGGCGTCATCAAAGGCTGGCAGGAAGCCCTGCAGATGATGCCCGTGGGTTCGAAGTGGAAACTCTACATACCCTCCGGGCTGGCCTATGGCGAGCGCGGTGCGGGTGGCAGTATTCCGCCCAATTCCGTCCTCATCTTTGAGGTGGAGTTGCTGGGTATAGAATAAGCCGGAAAGAGGGTGCAGGTTGGCGCCCTCTTCCTTCAATTTGAGCTCATGCACATAGATATCGTCAGCGTCATTCCCGAACTCATTCGCTGCACCTTTGAGCACTCCATCCTGCGCCGTGCGCGCGAGAAGGGCTTGCTGGAGGTGGCGTTGCACGACCTGAGGGAGTACGGCCTGGGCAAATATCGCCAGGTGGACGATTACCCCTATGGGGGCGGGGCGGGCATGGTGCTCATGCCCGAGCCGATTGCCAATTGCCTCGAGGCGCTCATGGCGGAGCGCACTTACGACCAACTCATCTTCTTCACGCCCGACGGCCAAACCCTCGATCAAAAGTTGGTCAACAGGCTGTCTTTGAGCCAAAACCTGCTCATGCTGGCCGGCCACTACAAGGGCGTGGATGAGCGCATCCGCCAGCGCTACATCACCCTCGAAATTTCCGTGGGCGACTACGTGCTCTCCGGCGGCGAGCTGCCGGCTGCCATCTTAACCGATGCCCTGGCTCGCCTCCTTCCGGGCGTTCTCGGCGATGAAACTTCTGCACTCACGGATTCCTTTCAGGATGGCCTGCTCGCTCCGCCCGTCTATACGCGGCCGGCCAATTTTCGCGGCATGAAGGTGCCGGATGTGCTCTTGTCTGGCCATCACAAAGCCATCGAAAACTGGAGGCACGAGCAGGCCCTGAAGCGCACCCGCGAGCGCCGTCCGGACTTGTTGGATGAAGACGAACAGCAGTGATGCAGCAACTTCCCGAAGACATACGCGGCGTATTTGCGTATTTGGCGGAAGCTTTTGTGCCTTTCGGCAAATATGAGGCCGAGGCCATCGCCCGCGCCCTGATAGAAGACGGCCTTCAACTGCCCAACGCCCGCTCACCCAAGCCCTTTCCCTTTGAACTTTGGCCCCGGCTTCTGCAAATGCAGGAAGAGGTCTTGCAGGGACGCCCCGTGGCTTACGTATGCGGCAAAACCTGGTTTTACGGCCTGCCCATCCGCTGCGATGAGCGGGCACTGATTCCCCGGCCGGAAACGGAAGAAATGGTCAACGCCATACTCGAAGACTTCCCGCAGCAGGCCTTCCCCGACTTGAAGGTGCTCGACATAGGTACGGGCACGGGCTGCATCGCCCTGGCTCTCAAAAGCCGCCGCCCCGACTGGGAAATTACGGCTGTGGATGTGAGTAAAGCCGCCCTGGCACTGGCTCGCGAAAATGCCAATGCCCTGAACCTCTCCATAAATTTCGTACAGGATGACCTCCTCCGGCCCGACTTCCTTTCAGAACAGGGCGCGTTTGACCTCATTGTCTCCAACCCGCCCTACATCCCCCCCTCCGAAGCCGCCTTGATGGACGAGTCCGTGCGCCGCCACGAGCCCTCCCTCGCGCTGTACGCCCCCGAAGAAAACCCCCTGCTCTTTTACCAACACATCCTCCAATTTTGCAACCGGGGCGGACTCCGGCGAAATGCATACCTTTATGTGGAAATCAACGAGTTCCGCCACAAAGAACTCCTTTCGCTCTTCAAAAAAACAGCCCCCTCCAAGGGAGTGAAGGCGCATAAAGACATGCAGGGGAAGTGGAGGTGGGTTTGTTTAGTGTTTAGTGTTTAGTGTTTAGCGTTTAGAGTTTAGCGTTTAGCGTTTAGCGTTTAGTGTTGGGTTGTTGGTTTTGAATAATTGATGGTGTTATGTTGAAGTCTGCACAGTCCGAGTCATCTGCCAGGTATTCAGTATTCTTTGGAAAACAGCCTGTCAAATTAAACCACTTTAAACCTCTCAGATTGAGCCTGCCGAAATCCGCGAGAATCTTCAGACTGAGCCTGCCTGCTGCCGAGCACCGGCAGGCAGGCCTGCCGAAGTCCGCGTTCTATTATGTATTGTTTTTTCTCGGAGCCCTGCTTCCCTCCCTGCAAGCTCAGCGCACGGAGAGCGCACTGCCTTCACCTGTTGATAGTGTGCAGACGGACAGCAGCGCGGCGATTCTGCCCGTGGCCGATACGCTGCCGGTTTTTTTGTTTGCCGAAAGGCAAAAGGGAAGCTATTTTCATGCTCACGACAGCCTGTTGGACATGGCTTATCTGCACTACAACCCCGTCTGGCGGCAGGGGGAGCCTTATGCAGATTTGGGCAATCTCGGCAGCCCGGCCGGGCCATTGATGCAGGCGCGTGCTTTTGCCGACAGGCCTTTGGGGTTGAACCTCGGTCTGGATGCTTTTCGGGCTTATCACTACAGCGAAGACTCCGTTTGGTTTTACCATCGGGACAGGGCTTTTACGGAGGCTTCTTTTTCACAGGGCCCCACGCAGGACGATCTGATGGTTGGCCTTGATTTTGGGCGGGGCTTTGGGCCGGCTTTGCGCTTTACGGCCCGTTATCGCCGCATCAACAATGCGGGTTATTTTCAAAATTTGAAGTCCTTTGACGATGCTTTGGCTTTTGGGTTGCACTACCTGCCTCCGGGCGGGCGTTATCGGGGCATCGCTTATTTCATGCATAACGAAAATCGCCAACAAGACAATGGCGGGATTGTCTCCGAGGCCGAAGACGTTTTTGGAAATACCGTTGTTGCCCCACCCGGGCAATTGGAGGTGCGTCTCTCGGAGGCCTTCACCCGACTGGCAAAAAATCGCTATGTGTATAGCCAGTACCTTGCCCTTTCGACTAACGCTCAAGGTGCTCTTTCGACTAACGCTCAAGGTGCTCTTTCGACTAACGCTCAAGGTGCTCTTTCGACTAACGCTCAAGGTGCTCTTTCGACTAACGCTCAAGGTACTCTTTCGGCTGGCGCTCAAGGTACTCTTTCGACCCGCGAGGGGAGGGCAGATGTACAGGCAGATTCTACCTCTGGCTTGCTCTTTCAGCCCGGCTGGTACCTGCATGCCAAAACGGCTTTGGAGGCTTTCGAGTACAAGTTTTACGACAAATTGGCGGCTGACGACACCCTCGTCTTTGAGCCTTTGGACAATGCGCGTGGCATGCGCGTTTTTTTGCGCAATCTCAGTTTAGACCAGCAATTGGATTTGCAGTGGATGAAAGCTGCTGCCGACAGCAACGGGGCAGAGGGCTATGCTTTGGCAGGCTTGTACTATCAGCGCAACCGCCTGCGTTTCGAGCCGGATGATACGCTGTTGGGGATGATGTATTTTCTGACAGAAGGCCGCTTTGCCAAAGCCCGTTGGGTACTGGAATGGAATGCAGCGCGGGCCTTGTCGGGAGAGTCCGGTGCGTATCGGACTGACTTGCTTTTGCAGTATTGGATTTTCCGTCTAAGGCTGGAGGCCGCCTCCCGCCGGCCGGTTTATCTGGCCCGACGGATGTACATCACTCAGCAGGAAGTGTGGTCGCAGGATTTGGCGAATGAGCAATATCAACGAGCAGGCTTGGGCTTGAGTCTTGGTCGCGGTTTGTTGAATGCAGACTTTCGCTTTACCCGCCTGCAGCAGGCCGTTTACTTCGATACCACTTTGCACCCGCAGCAGTTGGATGAAGAAGTACTTTTGGCCGAAGCCATCGTAAAAACCCGCCTGCGCGTATGGCGTTTGCACTACGATCAACAGACGCGCCTCTCCCTCAGCGATAGCGAAGTTTTCCCCGTGCCGCTCTTGTACAGCGAGCAGCAGTTGTATTTTAAAGGCCCCCTTTTTAAGGGCTCCCTGGAGTTTCTCTTCGGCGCCGAGCTAAACCTGCTGAGTCCATATCGCCTGCCGGCTTATCACCCGCTCATCGGCTCTTTCTTCTATGCCCATGCTGCCGCCCGCGACTGGCAGCCT
>JALVES010000070.1 GCA_027030635.1 Saprospiraceae bacterium
GGTGGCGTCGGCGCTGAAGTCGGCTGTTGGCGGTGTTACCACGGTGATCGTCGTGCTGCTGGTGTCGCTGCCACAGTCGTTGGTGGCGATGAGCACGACGGTATAAGTGCCGTCCTGTGCATAGACGTGAGGCGCGGGGTTGGCTGTATCATCGGTGCTGCCGTCGCCGAAGTCCCAGAGATAGGTATTGGCTCCGGCGGAGTTGTTGGTAAGGGTGAGGGTGTCGAGATTGAGGCTTTCGCCAAATGCGGCAGAGGGCGCGCCGTCCACCTGGATGAAGCCCTCCTGCACCAGTTCATCGCTGCCGGCACTGTTGGAGACGGTGAGGGTAACGCCATAGGTTCCGGGGTTGAGGTAGGTAACCGTTGGGTTGGGGTCGTTGGAGGTGGCGGGGTCGCCGCCCTCAAAAGTCCAGCTCCAAGAGGTGGTGTTTTCCGAAGATTCATCGGTGAATTGCACGGTGAAGGGCGCACAGCCGCCGGTGGCATCGGCACTGAAGCCGGCGGTGGGGGGGCCGGGGTCAAACACTGCTAAGGCCTCTACCGGGTCGCTTGCACACAAAGCAAGTGGTGTAGAGATTTTCCAGTTGAAGAAATAATAATAGTAGCTTGAGCCAAAATTGGCATTGTAAATGCTGAGGATGCCGGGCACTTCATAGGGGTAGCTGACTCCTTCATTGCTGCGTTGCAGTCGGGGGCTGGCATAGCCGAATTGAGCCATGTTGACCTCTTCATCGGTGGTGAGTTTTAAACCGTTGGCTACAGGAACAGAAAAATTCAAGGGCACTTGCGTTTGGCCTTCCTGCAGATAAATGGTTACACTCTGTAAAACGTCGTCATTGGCATCCTTTAATACGATTTTGCGTTGCCCTGCGCTATCTGTATAGACCGTTACGCTGTCCAAAATGAAAGCTTGTAGTGCATTGAAAAGTAAGGCTCCATTGTATTGATTGCCGCTGTACAGATTGCTTCCCACGGGCGATTCCTGTCCAGCTGTGTACTGTTCCGGATGAATAAAAGTGTCTCTGTTGAGTACGTAGTAAGAGGTAGTTTGATAGAGTGGAGGGCTGATGAATGTCTCTCCACTGTCTAAGAGCATGCCATTGGGCTGGTCATACCAGTAGAGTTGACCTGAGGGTACTGTTGCCGAGAGAGAAACAGTATTTCCGGGTTCCGTGAAAGTGTCGTTTTGGACTTGTGGTATTGGAGGCTCAAAGACGGTGATTTCAATGGTGTCAGAGGTGAAGGTGCTGCATAGGCCTTGTGTTTGGAGGTAATATATTCCGGAGGTCGTTACCGGTATGGTTTGTGTGGTGTCTCCTGTGTTCCATAGGTAATTGAGAGCGGGCGAGGAGGAGAGCAGGCTTGTATCTCCATGGCAGAAGGAGGTATCTCCCTGGATACTGATTTGAGGTGTTTCATCCGGATTGAAAAGTACCTCGATGTTTGCAGAATTGCCGCTACAGCCCAGACTGTCCGTGATGGTTACTGAATAAGTTCCGCTTTGTAAAACTACGATGCTTTGCGTTGTGTCGCCGGTACTCCAGGTATAAGAACTTGCATTGTCCGGTGCTGTGAGGATGAGGCTGTCTCCGTAACAAAGCGTTGTGGCGCCGCTGGTGTCAACGGGGACGTCAAGAATGGTACAGGCATTTTCTTCGATGTACAAAAACTGATCGGCGGGGATGTTTGTCAATACGGTTTCTCCCCCGGCCGGCCAATAGACTACCAGAGAATCTACTTCCGTGGCTTCGCCCAGACCAAAGTGCAAAGCCAGACTGTTGCTGATGCCATAGCTTTCTCCTGCCCGAACCTCACGCAGTTGTATGCCCCAGGGGCCGAAAATTTTCACTTTTGCACCTACTGCAGAGCGGTTGCTGTTTGTTCCCTGAAGAGTGACAGTTAAAAAATGATAATCCCCTCCATCATTCAGCCAGATGATGTCTTCCTTGTTGCTGGGAGAGGTATAAATGAATGCATAACCTGCATAAATATCTATGTAGCCGTCATGGTTAAGGTCTCCCAGCGCAAAAGATTCCATTTGATTCCCATTGAGTATTCCCACTTCTGAAAAGGTCTTATCTCCATTATTGACGAAAAGGTGGTGATCGCTGCCTGAGACCAGGATATCCAGATAACCGTCGTTATTAAAATCTCGCATAAGGCCTTGAATGGGGTAAGCGGTAGCCGGCAAGCCGCTGCTGGCTGTGATGTCTGTGAAGTGTCCGGTACCATCATTTTCCAACAGCATATTGGGCACATCGTGATTGGTGATAAAGCAATCAAAATCACCATCATTATCAATGTCTCCAAACTCGGCGGTCCAGGATTGAGCGCCTATTTTCAGGCCATATTCTTCGGCACTTTCCGTGAAGTTATTGTTCCCGTCGTTGACAAAAAGGGCGTTGATTCTGCGGGGATCGGCAGGGTCGCTAACGCCTTGGCGGCATTTAGCTATGTAGAGGTCTAAATCTCCATCATCGTCGAAATCTGTCCAGACAGAGCCGTAGTTCCCCGAATTGTCGGAAGGAGGAACTGTAGCCATGTCAATCCAGGAATCAGCCAGAAAAAAGGACCCATCGCCATAGTTTCCCCAAATACGACTTTCTGCATCGTCATGGCAAACAAACACATCCAACCAGCCGTCATTGTTGATGTCTGCAAAATTTGAGCACTGCGCAAACATCAGGCTTACAGGAAGGTTTGTTGTCGTTGCATTGCCATTGTTGTCCTGAATCAGAACGACTTTAATGTTGTCGTAATATCCGCCTGTCAACACATCCAACAACCCGTTGTTGTTTACATCAGCGACACACATGCTCCATTCCGACGTATTGCTGACTTGGGTAACAAAAACATTGTTAAATGTGCCATCCGTTTGCTGATAGGCAATGAATAAATTCTGACCTCCATCTAAATGAGCAATGTCGTCTAAGCCATCTCCATCCATGTCCGCCACGGCCATGGCTACTCCGCTAAAATAACTGCCGTAATTGAGTGCGGCATTGCTGTTGGTAAAGCTGACTTGCCCTGAGCTTAAGGGCGTAAAAGTAAAAATCAGGAGTAAAGTCAAAATTGTTTTCATGTTGATTGTTGTTTGTACACAGAAAACCGTCTGATGCCTTCATTGCATAAGCAAAACGGCCGTTCACACCCAAGGCCTGCCGCCTTGGGTGCGAACAATTGCTTCTTAACGAACAATGGCCTTAAGGTACAAACTTTTTTTGTCATAGGACAACTTTAGCAGGTAAGTGCCGGAAGGCAGGCTGCGCAGGTCAAAGATACGACTCCACTTGCCATTTCCGGTTTGCATTTGCCGAAAGGCCTTCACTTCTCGTCCTAACATGTCAAATACCTGCACATCAAAGACGATGGGCTCGCCCTCGTATTGCAGGGTAAATTGCCCGTCGTTGGGATTGGGATACAGCAGCCAGGCGTGTTGGAAGTCCTGCTCCGTGGTGGCCGTTACGAGCATGAGTGTTTGCTGTGAAGAAACTTCGCCACAGGCATTGCTGACGGTCAGTGTAACAGTGTATTCTCCTTCTTCGGCATAGGTGTGTACGGGATTGCTCAGCGTGCTCGTGCTGCCGTCGCCGAAGTCCCAGGCATAGCTGCTCACATTGGAGGTCGGGCCTTCAAAGCTGACTTCCAGTCCGTTTTGCACGTAAGTGAAATCGGCCTGCGGCAGGTCTAAAACCGTGATGTAATCCGTCTGAACAAGCATATTGCTGCCATCGGCATTGGTGGCGGTTAAGCTGACGGTATAAGTGCCCGGACTGTTAAAGCTCACCACCGGGTTTTGCAAGTCGGAGGTGGCAGGATCGCCGCCTTCAAACTCCCAGCTCCAGGAAATCGGATTGCCGGTGGACAGATCGGTAAACTGCACCTCGAGGGGCGCGCAGCCTATGGTCGTGTCGGCTGTAAAGTTGGCCACGGGCAACATGAGCTCTATGGTAATTTCCGCCGTATCTGTGGTTTCACCACATTCATTGGCCGCAAATAAAATGACGGTGTAAGTATTGCCTCCGGCATAAGTGTGCTGGGGATTTTCCTCGGTGGAACTGCTGCCATCGCCAAAATCCCAGAAGTAACTGTCGGCATTTTGCGACATGTTGAGGAAAGCAATGCTTGAGCCATTCATGGTGTAGGAGAAATCGGGCTGTGGCAGGTCATTGACTGTGATGTATGACGTAAAAGTGAGCGTATCGCTGCCATTGGCATTGGAGGCGATGAGGCTTACGTCATAGGTGCCCGGCTGTTCGTAGATAACTACGGGGTCTTCTAACATGCTAAACTCGGGATTGCCTCCAGGAAAGTGCCATTCAAAACTCCCGGTATTTTCGGAAGACAGGTTGGTGAATTGCACTTCCAGGGGAGCGCAACCGCTTTGCACATTCGCTTCGAACAGCGCGATGGGTGCCTGCGTGGCAATGAGAATGGTCTCTTGCACCAGTACTTCGCCACATTCGTTCCCTACGGTAAGCACGACGAGGTAGCTGCCATCTTCTGCGTAAGTGTGAAGGGGATTTGCTTCCACACTCGTGCTGCCATCTCCAAAGTCCCAGCTTAGGTATGAGGCATTGGAGGTGTCTGCGCTAAACTGTACACTTGAGTTATTGATGTTGTATGTAAAGTCTGCAGTGGGGGCGATGCCCACGTTGATGAAATTCGCCTGCACGAGTTCATCGCTGCCGGCGCTGTTGGAGGCGGTGAGGGTAACGCCATAGGTTCCCGGATTGAGGTAGGTAACCGTTGGGTTGGGGTCGTTGGAGGTGGCGGGGTCGCCGCCCTCAAAAGTCCAGCTCCAGGCGGTGGTATTTTCCGAAGATTCATCGGTGAATTGCACGGTAAAGGGCGCACAACCGCCGGTGGCGTCGGCGCTGAAGCCGGCTGTTGGCGGTGT
>JALVES010000071.1 GCA_027030635.1 Saprospiraceae bacterium
GCTGTCATGGAGTACATTCGCACTTTCTGAGATGAAAATTCACTTTTGTTGTCTGCTGAAATAAAAAGAGCTGCTCGAGGGCAGCTCTTTTTTATTCCTGCGACTTTCGGTGGTCTGCCAGAAATTTTTCTAACCCAATATCTGTCAGGGGATGTTTCAACAGCCCGAGGATGGCAGAAAGAGGTGCGGTAACGACATCCGCTCCATGGCGGGCGGATTCCACTATGTGCCGTGAAGAGCGTATGGAAGCTGCCAGAATCTCCGTGTCAAAGCCCTGCACTGCATAAATTTCGGCAATGTCGCGGATGAGTTGCATGCCATCCCAGTTGATGTCATCAATGCGCCCGAGGAAGGGAGATACATAGGTTGCTCCCGCTTTGGCGGCGAGTATGGCCTGGCCGGGGGAGAAGACTAAGGTGCAGTTGGTACGTATGTCCATTTCCGCGAAAGCGGCCAGTGCTTTTACCCCTTCTTTAATCATGGGTACTTTTACGACGATGTTGGGGGCTATTTCGCCCAAGCGTTTACCCTCTTCTATCATACCCTGAAAATCCGTGCTGATGACTTCGGCACTCACATCACCGCCATCCACCAATTCAGCGATGGTGCGGTAGTGTTCGATGATGGCTTTCTCGCCCTTAATGCCCTCTTTGGCCATGAGGGAGGGGTTGGTAGTAACGCCATCGAGAATACCGAGGTTTTTGGCTTCGCGGATGTCATTCAAATTCGCTGTGTCAATGAAAAATCGCATGGGGAGGCTGTTTTGTTGAGTAGTTTGGGAAAGAGGGGGGCGGCAGCTGTTCGCAATGCCGTCCTGACGGCAGGCAGGTCGGGCTTTCGTCATCAAAAAAAGAAGGCGAGGAATCACGCCGGCCGCTCAACTTCCTACCCTTGCTCCGTTTCCGGCCTGGGGGGGTTCAGAAGGAGCTGGCCGCATGACCCTCACCGGGCGCAAAGGTACGAAAAGTTTGTGGTCGGGCAGGTACTTTTTGAAAAAAAAATCAGGATTTTGCAGCAATCTGCAGCAATTTTTGATGGATGTCAAGTACCTGGGGAATGAGTAAGTGCCTGCCGTCATTGATAATGACGAAATCCGAGCGTTCGATCTTTTCTTCCTCAGGCCATTGCCGGCGTATGCGCGCAAGAATGGCTTTGCGCGGCACTTTGTCGCGCTTCAGGATGCGCTCAATACGCACTTCCTCCGGCGCAGATACGGTAATGATGCGATCCAGGTTTTTATAATTGCCGGATTCAAAGAGCAAAGCCGCTTCGCGCAGGGTATAAGGTGCATCTTCGTGTTCTTCTTCCCAACGCTCTGTATCCCGGAAGACAGCCGGATGTACAATAGCTTCAAGGGCCTGCAATTTTTCAGGATTCCCAAAAGCCTCTTTGGCCAGGTAGGGCCTGTTGATCCTCCCGTCGTCCGCATAAGCCCGGGTACCGAATAAATCCGTAATGGCTTTTCGCAATTCGGGCTCCGTGTTCATTAAATGCTTGGCTCTGTCATCGGCATAATACACAGGCACTCCGAGCAAGTGAAAAATCTTTGCAACGGAAGACTTCCCTGCGCCAATACCTCCGGTGAGTCCCACTCTGATATGTGTTCTCATCTTGCTGTTCAGTCTCGAAAAAACCACGACAAAGGTAATCATAAAACAACATCTTGAATGAAGGTTTTTAGCAGGTGAAAGCGGGTCAAATCCGGCATTTGATTGAAAATAGCATTGAAATACCTTAGTTTGCTGATAATCAGATAGTTATATGATTGTGATTGCTGTTTTACTTTTTAACTGCTTTTGGGGCTGAAAAAGTGGGATTTCAGGGTGGTTTCTCGCGCGCGCGTATGCGCGCGTGCGCGCGTGCGCGTGACGCGCGCGCGAGACATGTCATGTTTTACAAACATGACATGTCTTTGTCGAACAATGGTTCAACATTTTTTTTCAAAAAACGCCCCCCATTTCCAAAAACTTTTTTACCTTTGCCCCAACCTCACCAGCGCCAAATACACGACACTCAATTTTCGGTCTCAAAAGGGCCGTCTCATCAAACTCGTTGTGTTGTTATGAGCGCAAAATTCAGAATGAATCACGCCAGGCCCACTCGGGGGCAAACCGGAATGCATCTCATCCGAATAGGGATTTTCTTTGGGCTGATCCTTTTGCTTTTGCTGGCCGTCTATCGGCTGGGAAAAGGGAGTTTTCGGGCCGCTGTCTCTGAAGAACCACCGCAAGAGCGCTTTTATCTCCCGACAAGTGCAGCAGGGGAGAAGCCCTGTGCCCTCATCCATCATCGCTACTACTCGCTTTGCTACGACGAAGACAAGGAGACGGCCCGCTGGGTCGCGTATCGTTTGACCGCCTCAGGGTTGAAAGCCCGCCACGTCAAGCGCACAGATGACTACCGACCGGACCGGGATGTCTCCACCGGCTCTGCTACGCCTGAGGACTATCGTCGTTCAGGTTATGACAGAGGACATTTGCTTCCTGCCGGGGATCGCACCTTCAGCACGGAGGCCATGTCGGAGACTTTTCTGATGAGCAATATTTCTCCTCAGGAACACGCCTTTAACGGCGGTATCTGGCGGGAATTAGAGCAAAATGCCCGCCGCTGGGCGAAGCAAAAAGGTGAGCTCTACGTAGTTGTCGGCCCCCTCTACGACTCCAGTCCCAAACGCATAGGTAAAAACGGGGTTGCCGTACCCAAAGCGTTTTTCAGGGTGCTGTTGGCTCCGGAGGACGAAGAAGCCATCGGCTTTGTCATCCCCAATGCAGTAAGCGAAGAGCCTTTGACGCACTATGCCATGAGCGTGGATTCTGTGGAAACACTCACTGGACTGGATTTCTTTGCGGACTTATTACTGAAGGAGGTGGAGGAGAAAGTGGAATCAAACTTTTCACCGGAAGATTGGCCCATAAATGAGCGCACCTATCGCCTCCGTGTAGAAAAGTGGAACAAAAACAGATGATGGAGGCGGGCTTGCACCCACCTCCATATCCATCTTTTACTTAACAATTTGGAACGGCACATTGCGATTGCCGGCTTCCGTGTTGATTTGCAGGATGTAAGAACCTGCGGGCAATTCGGAAACGCGGAAGGTCTCCACAGCTTCCTGTACGTTTTGCAAGCTGCGGGTCTCCAAAATTTTTCCGCTCAAGTCAAGCAGGCTCACTTGCACCTGGTCAAAGTTTTGCGTCAGCTCCATGCTGAGGTTGACTTTATCCGTAGCGGGGTTGGGGAAGACAGAGACTTTGTTGTCTTCGCTGAGGAAATTGTCTGTTCCCACAGTAAGCGCATCGCCAATGCTGAGACGCGCCACAGCAATGGTGCCGAAAATCGGGTCATACTGGGCATTTTCCAAGGTGGGTTCGATGGCAAACAAACCGGCATGGCGGGTCATACCCAGTTCATCAGAACGGAACCACATAGCACCATAATCAAAAGCGCTGCTTCCGCCAAAGCTGATTTGAGTGGTGCCGGGAGCTTCATACTCTACCATGACAATATAGTGGGTATTGCTTTCAAGGGCAATGGGATCGCCTGTAATGGTATATACCGGCAGCGTAATGATGTCTTCAATGAGTTCACTACCGGTAAGGGTGTAGATCGCAAGTCCGACAAAAGTGCGCTCATCACTTTGGCACACAGAATCGTCATTCGCGTCATTCCACTTGTACAAGCGTACCTGGATAATCTCACCGGCATTGCTGTCAGTGCCCTCTACGCTGAAACCCACGGTACGGGCATAAAGATCGGTTGCATCTTTTATGTAATACACTGCTCCAAAAGCCCAGGAATGTGTAGCTGCCCCATTCCAGGGATCGTCTCCCGCCGGATAAGCCGGAAACTCAGGCCCTGCCTCTTTGGCAAAAAGCGTGTCCGTAACGGCAAATTGGAAGATTTGCGTATTGTTGTCCGGATTTTCGTCAGTAGAGTCCGATGAGATCGTGTAAACGCCCTCGTACACTGTCATATCAGTGGGCAAAAAGCCTGCCGAAGGGAAAAGTACATTTTCTACCAGAGAGTCGGCAGGAATGTCGCCATAAGACAAATCTTCCGTATAAACGACGCTATTGTCAGCCAAATCCGTGATCGTGATGTTGAGGTTGACGTTTGACTGATCCAGCAATCCCACGTTTTCGACATCAGCGAGGAAACCAAATTGCTCCACCTGGCTCAGAGGCCACATGGCATTGGGCGCAATGGCAAAGAAGTTGCTGTTTACACGAAGGTCGTTGCCCGGGAAAAAAAGCAAGGATGGGTCTTCATTGTAAATGGCCAAATCATCCATGAGCCAATAGTACTCATAGTTGCCTTCCCAAAACCAACGCAGGTAAACCGTGCTCTGGCCGGCCGCATCGGCGCTGATGTCTATGACTGATATTTGCGGGTTCAAAGTCCAGCGAACAGAGCCGGGCTCATTGCCGGTATTACCCGGGGCTATATCAAAGACATCATAGTTCGTCCAGTTGGTACCATCTGTACTTACTTGCAGAAATACAAAGCCGAGTGTGGGGTTTTCAAATACTCCCAGCAAAGATTCAAACTTTACCCACACTTCAGATTCTGCACTGAAGTCAAAGGCTGAAGTAGTCAAAACAGACTGGTGGTTGGTCAGCAAACTGCCCGCAGCATCTGAATCAACCAAGACAAAGCCGTTGGCGGCAGTGGTAGAAGCAAAATCTCCATCGTGCTGATCGGAATACGAAGCCCAATTGACAACACAGCCCGCGCCGGCATTGTTGGGGGTTCCGCACCAGGTCCAAACGACGCCCTGGCCGCTGAGGTCATCCGTAGTCCAGCCGGCCGGCAAAGCGCCATCGCTGAACTCATTGGTGTAAATCGGGGTCTGCGCCTGAAGCGCAGCAACAAACAAAAGCA
>JALVES010000072.1 GCA_027030635.1 Saprospiraceae bacterium
AATCGGGGAAATCGGGGAAATAAAAAAATCTGTGTAATCCCATAATCCGTGTAATCTGTGATTCTGACGATGAGCGTAACGGACGTGATGAACGTGATGAACGTGATGAACGTGACGAACGTGACGAACGTGACGAACGTAGCCCAGCCATGCTGGGAAACGAGTTCAAGCCCGTAAGGGGCCGGCTGAGCAGGGCTGGTTGAGCGGGGAGGGGCGAAGCCCGATATATTCCGGCTCGCGGCGTAAGCCCGAGGTCGCGGAGACGGGCGTTTGTCAGTGGAATCGGCGAGATAAAAAATCTGTGTAATCCCATAATCCGTGTAATCTGTGATTCTGACGATGAACGTAACGAACGTGATGAACGTGATGAACGTGACGAACGTGATGCGTGACGGGCTTAGCCGGGGAAACTCACCACGGAGTTCACGGCGCCCACGGAGAGGTCATTCTCCATTATCAATTTTTCATTCTCCATTCTCCATTCTTTTTACCACGGAGTTCACGGAGCTCACGGAGTGTACACGGAGAGGTCATTCTCCATTTTCCATTTTCCATTCTCCATTATCCCCTATCTTTACCCCATGAAAAAAATCGAGCACATAGGCATAGCCGTAAGAGATTTGGCGAAAGCCAACGACTTATTTGCGCGTTTGTTGGGCAGGGAGCACTATAAGATTGAGGAGGTGGCTTCGGAGGGGGTGCGTACTTCTTTTTTTGAGTTGGGCGAGAGCAAGATTGAGTTGTTGGCGGCCAGTTCGGACGACAGTCCCATTGCTAAGTTTTTGGCGAAGCGGGGCGAGGGCATTCACCACATTGCCTTTGCGGTGGAGGACATTTGGGCGGAGATGAAGCGTCTGGAGGCTGAGGGTTTTCGGCCCTTGCAGGAGGAGCCGCGCGAGGGCGCCGATGGCAAGTTGGTGGCCTTTTTTCACCCGAAGACTGCGGGCGGGGTGTTGGTGGAAATTTGTCAGGATAAGCCCCTTGAGTGATGGAGTATTGGCCTTATTTCCTGGCCTTTGCGGGCAGCGTTCTTGCCGGAGGGATCAACACGCTGGCCGGAAATGGCTCTGCCATAACGCTGACCATACTGACCGATGTGTTGGGGCTGCCCGGCAACGTGGCGAACGGCACCAACCGTCTCGGTGTGTGGACGCAGGCGGCTGCGGGAAGTTTTGCCTTTTTCAGGGCCGGAAAGCTGGATTTCAGCAGGAGTAAGGGGCTGTTGAGCATGATTGTGTTGGGGGCGCTGGCGGGTGTGTGGGTGGCTACGCACATCTCGCACGAGGGGTTTGTGAAGGTGTTTCACTATCTGCTGTTGGTGTTTTTTTTCGTGATTTTGCTGAAGCCTGCCCGCTGGCTGAGGGAGACTGATTGGGCGTATCGCCCCAATCCGTGGGTGGCTATGCCTTTGGCGCTGGCATTGGGGTTTTACGGAGGCTTCATTCAGATGGGCATGGGCATTTTGTTTCTGGCACTGGCCGTGCTCGGTGCGCGTTACAGCCTGCTTGAGGCCAACGCGCTAAAGTTGTTTGTCATCGCGTTGTATATGCCGTTGGTGATATATGTTTTTCACCACTATGGTTTTGTGGACTGGAAAATAGGGGGCTTGATGGCGGCAGGGCAGACGCTGGGGGGGTATGCAACGGCGCGTTATGCCGCCCATTCGCCCCGTGCCAATACCATTGCCTGGTATGTGTTGCTGATTGCCGTGGGGGCCGCCATTGTGCGTTTTTTTTGGTTGTCTTGAAAGTTTCAGACGGGGCCGTAAATGGGCTTGGAAAGTTGTTTTATCTATGCGTGCGAAAAATTTTTGGGGGCTGTTGTTTTTCCTTGCCGGTTTGGGTGCCGGACCGCTTTGCGGGCAGGAAAATCCTTATGCCGACAGCCTGAAATCCACATTGACAGAAACTATGCCGGATACGCTGCGGGTGCTTACTCTCTGCGATCTGGCTTTTGCTTATTACAACAGCCGCCCCGAAGAGGCGGAGCAGTACGCGCGGCGGGCTGTTGAGCTGGCGCGCCAAATTTCCTATACGCGCGGCCTGATGAAGGCTTACTACAGCCTGGCCGCTTCGCTGCTCACTGAGGGGCGTTATGAAGAAGCCATAGAGGCCAGTGAGAAATCCCTGGAGGAGGCAAAACGGCTGGGCAGGTCTTCTGCCATTCGGGGGATTTACAATTTGCAGGGCGTCATTTACCGGCAATGGGGGCAACTCGAGGAAGCTCTGAAGCCACTGTTTGTGCTGTTGAAAATCAGCGAGGAGGAAGGCGATATGCTGGATGCCGGCCTGGCTGCCGAAAACATCTCTACCGTTTATCTGGACCTTCAGGATTCCCTTACTGCCCGGACTTATGCCTTGCGGGCAGAACAATACTTCATCAAGGCCGATGCTGCGGAATATTTGCCGGACCTCTATGTCAATTTGAGCAGCCTGACGAAAACGCTTTCAGACAAACTCGCTTACCTGAAGAAAGCCCAAAAACTTGGCATCTCCGGTGCAAATCCTTACATCTATCACAATCTCGGGGCATATTATCAGCATGCAGGGAGGCAGGATTCTGTGCTGTACTACTACCAAAAAGGCCTGGAGAGCGCCAGGGAAACGGGCGACCGCTACGAGGAGTTGCAGTTGTTGTTGGCGGTGTCAGAGGAGTATCGGAGGCAAAAAAACTACAGCAAGGCCCTGGCTTATGCCCGCGAGGGAATGGATTTGGCGAAAGCCTTAGATCAAAAGCAAACTCTTGGAGGGTTGTATGTTTTGTCGGGACAGGTGCAGGCGGCTTTGGGCCAATACGACTCGGCTTACTATTCTGCCAATCGCGCCCTGGGTATTTTGGACACCTTCTTTACGGCTGATCTGAAGCAGGCCCAGGCCGAGGCGCTGGCCCGCTACGAATACGAAAAGCAAAAAGCCCGCATCGCCGAACAGGATTTGGAAATTGAACGCAGCCGTCGCCGCCGCCAGGAACTGCTCTTTGTAGGACTTGCGCTTTTGCTGTTGCTCGGCGGCTTGAGCTATTTTTTTTGGATGCGCCAACGCATCAAAGCGGAAAAAGACAGATTATTGTTGAAGTCTAAACAGGAGGAGGCGCAACGCTTGCAGGAGTTGCACGAACTGAAAGCCCGCTTTTTCAACAACATTGCTCATGAATACAGGACGCCCCTGACGCTCATCCTCGCTCCTCTGGAAGATTTAATTGGAAAGCTCAAAGACCGCGATACCAAAGAGCGCTTGTTGGAGATCGAGGAGCAGGGCCGGCGCCTTTTGCAACTCACGGAGGAGATGCTCGAGTTGGCGCGTTTGGACAGCGGGAGCATTCCTTTGAAAGAACACCCCCTGCAATTGGCCGGCAGCCTGCAGCGCATCTGCACTTCTTACGAATCGGCTGCCCGTATGAAGGGCGTTTCCTGGCAATGCGAAATCCATTGTCCGCCCGGCCTGATCGTGCGTTTAGACGAAGGCAAGCTGGAAAAAATTCTGAATAACCTCCTCGGCAATGCCCTGAAATTTACGCCTTCCGGCAAATGCGTGCAATTGCAGGCAGAGGTGAAAGAGGGCTGTTTGAAAGTCGTGGTGCATAACGAAGGCCCGGGGATTTCCAAGGCCGATTTGCCGCATATTTTTGAGCGCTTTTACAGGGGCGGACAGAAGGAGTCGGGAGCCGGCATTGGCCTGGCTTTTGCGAAAGAGTTGTGCGATTTGATGGGTGGCAGCATTCGCGCAGAAAGCGAGGAGGGTGTTTTTGCGCGATTCGTGTTGGAGTTGCCTGTAAGAGAAGTTTCAGGCGCTGAGCTTGAGACAAAATCCCGC
Organism: Saprospiraceae bacterium; assembly: GCA_027030635.1. Taxonomy (GTDB): domain Bacteria; phylum Bacteroidota; class Bacteroidia; order Chitinophagales; family Saprospiraceae; genus WGBN01. The sequence goes on from JALVES010000072.1 coordinate 3,813, forward strand.
GCTCCATCCACCCGATGGGAGCCTCATTTGGGGCATGGCAAGGAGGCTGTGATTCTCATCGTCGAAGACCAGCCGGACATGGCGCGATTTCTCCAACAGCTTTTGTCGGAGGAGTACCACACTTTGCATGCGAGTGAGGGAAAGCAGGCTCTGGAGATTTTGCGGAAGCAAAAAGTGGATCTCATCATTTCAGATGTGATGATGCCCGGCGGGATGGACGGTTTTGCCTTTCGGCAAATGGTGGCCCGCGAAGAGGCCTGGAAGTTCATCCCCTTCGTCTTTCTGACGGCCCGCGCTGCGGAGAGCGACCGCCTGCGGGGCTTTCGTTTTGGCGCCGATGACTACATCGTCAAGCCCTTTAGCGTGCGGGAATTGAGGGCGCGTTTGCGCAGTTTGTTGGAAAAAAAGCGGGAGCGCGAAGCAGCTTTGCGCGAGCAGGGTTTGGTAGAGGATGGGCTGACTGCTGATGAGGAGTTTTTGGCGCAAGCCGAGCGTCTGGTCTTAGAGCATTTGGATGAGCCAGGCTTTGGCGTGGAAGAATTGGCGGCAGGCATGAATTACAGCAGCCGTCAACTGGCCCGCCTGTTGAAAGAACTGACGGGCTTGTCGCCGGTGCAGTTTTTGTTGGAAATTCGCCTGCAACGGGCGTATCAGCTTTTGAAATCGAAGCGTTACCGGACGGTCTCGGAAGTGCGTTATGCAGTGGGCATAGAAAGCGCTTCTTATTTCAGCAAAAAATTTTCGGAGCGTTTTGGGGTGAGGCCCAGCGAGTTGTGAAAAGAAAAAGCCCCCTGCCCGGCAGGGGGCTTTTTACTCAGGGTTTTTCTATGCGTTCAAAGCCCGTGTAGCTGTGCAGGACTTTGGGCAGCTCGATGCCGTTTTCGGTTTGGTTGTTTTCGAGCAGGGCGGCCACGATGCGGGCCAGTGCGAGGGCGCTGCCGTTGAGGGTATGTGCCAGGCGTTTTTTCTTGCCGTCTTTGAAGCGCAGTTGGAGGCGGTTGCTCTGGTAAGTCTCAAAATTAGAGACTGAGCTGACTTCCAACCAGCGCTTTTGTGCGGCTGAATAGACTTCAAAGTCGTAAGTGAGGGCCGAGGTGAAGCCGAGGTCGCCTCCGCAGAGGCGGACGATGCGGTAGGGCAGTTCCAGCTCGTCGAGCAGGGAGGAGACGTGCTCCAGCATTTCGTCTAAGGCGGCATAGGAGCGATCGGGATGTTCGATGCGCACGATCTCCACTTTGTCGAATTGGTGTACGCGGTTGAGCCCGCGCACGTGTGCGCCGTAGGAGCCGGCTTCGCGGCGGAAGCAGGGGGTATAGCCCGTGAGTTTGATGGGGAAGTCTTCTTCTTCGAGTATGGCGCCGCGGTAGATGTTGGTTACGGGCACTTCGGCGGTGGGGATGAGGTAGAAGCCATCGCGTTCGACGAAGTACATTTGGCCTTCTTTGTCGGGCAGTTGGCCGGTGGCGCGGGCGGTATCTGCGTTGACCAGCAGGGGCGGGGATACTTCGAGATATCCGGCCCTGTGGGCGCGGTCGAGGAAGTAGTTGATGAGGGCACGCTCTAAGCGGGCGCCCTGGCCGAGATAGACGGGAAAGCCTGCTCCGGTGAGTTTGGTGCCGAGTTCCAGGTCGAAGAGCTGATAGACTTTAGCCAGTTCCCAATGGGGCAGGGCATTTTCTCCGAGCTCCGGTAATTCGTCGGGCCAGGCTTTGTAGATTTCGTTGTCGTCTTCGGATTTGCCGAAAGGCACTAAATCATTGGGCACGTTGGGTACCTCCAGCAGCAGTTGTTCGAGCTCGGCTTTGACTTTTTTGAGCTGCTCTTCGGGCGTTTTCATCTGCTCTTTGAGGGAGCTGACTTCAGCTTTGGAGGCTTCGGCTTCTTCTCGTTTGCCCTGTTTGTAGAGCGCACCGATTTCGCCGGAGAGCTGCTTGAGGCGGGCTTGGAGTTGCTCGACTTCCTGCAGCAATTTGCGGCGGGAGCTGTCCAGTTCGAGGATGCGGTCAATGATTTGGAGGTCTTCCTCCTTCCAATTGCGTTTTCTCAGGCCGTTGAGCACGCGTTCTTTGTTTTCGCGTAGAAAAGGTACTTGTAACATGGGCAGTAAAACTGAACTTTAAGGGTCAAAAACCCGTTAAAATAGTGCCGGAGCGGCCATTTAGGCTGCTTGTGGATAAAAATTTTTGCAAAGGTAAGGCTTCAATTGCGAAAAAAGGTGTATTTTTGCGCAACCATTGAGAAGTTTTACCTGACTTCTTCGTGTTAGAGTCCCAAGAAGACTACCAATTTTTTCCTTCAAATACGCGGGTTCGTGATAGCAACCGAAGATTGTGGCATAGCAGAGGAGCATTGTGTTTTTATCATAGCCGGAGGCCATGTTAGCGCGCCCGCATATTCCCAGGCCGAAGAGAGAAGCAAACTATTTTCTATTAAAACCAAATAAAGACCATGTACGATATTGTTCAGCTCAATGATATGTTGGTGTCGGAATTGCGCGACCTGGCGGAGTCATTGGGCCTTAAGGGTTACAAGCGTTTGAATAAGCAAGACCTGATTTACAAGATTCTGGACCAGCAGGCTCTGGCATCCCGCAATGTAAAAACTGCTGAAAAAACGGTTGTTAGATCAAGCGCGAAGAGTGGAGTTAAGGAGAGGGAAAGCGCCGAAAAGCAAAAGCGCCCTCGAAAAAAACGCGTACTCATAGATTCTGCCTTGAAATCGCCCGGCCCTGTTATCGAGAAGAAGACCGCGAAGAAAGAAGAGCCGAAGAAGCAGGCAACGGAGAAATCTGTTTCTGCAGAGAAGAAAACAGTTGTAGGCAGCCTGCCTTTTCCGGAGGAGCGGCCTAAGGCCAAGTCCTCCAAAGAAGTTGCGGAGTCCGTGCAGCCCAAGCCACAACCGCAAACTCCTGCCCGCCCGCAAAGGCAGCAGCAAGAGCGTAAGCTGCAGAATACCAATCCGCAGCAGCGTTTCTCTCAGCCGTCTGCGCCGCAAACGGAGCAGGCCGCCCGCCCCCAGAAAAAATTTGAGCTTGATTTGGATGGCGTCATCGAAGGTGAGGGCGTATTGGAAATGATGCCCGACGGCTACGGCTTTTTGCGCTCGGCAGATTACAACTACCTCTCTTCTCCCGATGACATTTACGTGTCGCCTTCGCAGGTCAAGCTTTTTGGCTTGCGCACGGGAGATACGGTCATTGGCGCAATACGTCCGCCGAAAGAGGGAGAAAAATACTTTGCTCTGCTCAAAGTCTCCAGCATCAACGGCTTGTCGCCGACGGAAATGGCAGACCGCATTCCCTTTGACTACCTGACGCCGCTCTTCCCCGAAGAAAAGCTCAAGCTGACGACTTCGCCTACGGGCAGAGACCTCAGCACGCGCATCATAGACCTTTTCTCTCCCATTGGCAAGGGCCAGCGCGGCCTCATCGTCGCCCAGCCCAAAACGGGTAAGACCTTCCTGCTGAAGGACGTGGCCAATGCCGTGGCCAAAAACCATCCGGAAGTCTATCTCATCGTCTTGCTCGTTGACGAGCGCCCGGAGGAGGTTACGGATATGCGCCGCAGTGTGAAAGCCGAAGTCGTAGCCTCAACCTTCGATGAGCCGGCCGAAAACCACGTGCGCGTGGCGGGCATCGTGCTCGAAAAAGCCAAGCGCCTCGTAGAATCCGGCCACGATGTGATGATTCTGCTGGATTCCATCACCCGCCTGGCCCGTGCTTACAATACCGTAGCTCCTGCCAGCGGCAAGGTGCTTTCCGGCGGTGTGGAGGCCAATGCCCTGCACAAGCCCAAAAAATTCTTCGGCGCTGCCCGCAACATCGAAGGCGGCGGCTCGCTCACCATCCTCGCCACAGCCCTGATTGATACCGGCTCCAAGATGGATGGCGTCATCTTTGAAGAATTTAAAGGCACCGGCAACATGGAGCTCCAGCTCGACCGCAGCCTCGCCAACAAGCGCCTCTATCCGGCCGTGGACCTGACCAAGTCGGGCACGCGCCGCGAAGACCTGTTGTTGGAGCGAGATACCCTGCAGCGCATGTTCATCCTGCGCAAGCACCTGGCCGACATGAAGCCGGACGAAGCCATGGAGTTTATCCGCAAGCACATGCTCAGCACTTCCAGCAATGAGGAGTTTCTGGCTTCCATGAATGGATAAGGGGTACTGTTTGCTTATTTTAGCAGTCGGGAGATATCCCTGAGCAATTCTTTGTGCTTGATTTTTTCGGCAATTTTTTGGGCTTCGCGGGCGGTTTGGATGGCTTCGGTATTTTGATGGAGGGCCTGGAGCGTGAGGGCTTTTTCGCAGAGGCTGGAGGCGAGTACGAGCAGGTTGTTGATTTCGCGTGCAATGGCGATGGCGCGCTCATAGGCTTCGAGCGCCTGCTCGTATTTTTGCTGATGGTAAAAAACATCCCCCATGGTGTTGATGGCCCGCGCAATGCCTTTTTGGTAGTTGAGCTGTTGGCAAATTTTCAGAGATTCGCGCAGGTGCTGCAGGGCCTGTTCATATTCGCCGGTGAGGCTTTCGAGTTCGCCGAGGTAGAGCAGCACGATGGCGCGGCCCTGGCGGTCGCCCATCTCTTTGACCAGTTTGAGGTCGCGCAGATATAGCTCCCGGGCTTTGTTGTATTTTTTTTGTTTTTGGAATACGTTTCCCAGGCTGCCGAGGGCGATGGCCATGAGGAATTTGTTGCCCAGCTCTTCAGCCAGTTGGAGGCCTTCCTGAAATTGTTGTCCGGCCTGTTCGTAATCGCCTTTTTCGAAGAGGAGGATGCCGAGGTTGACGAGCAGGGTGGCCATGCCCTGGCGGTCTTTGGCCTTTCGGCAAATGTCGAGTTGTTCTTTGATCCAGCGGATGCCTTCGGTATAGCGGCCCTGGTTCATAAAAGCGAGGCCGAGATTGGCGACAACCTGGGCTGTGGCGGAGGAATAAGGGCGCTGTCTGCTGCCCTCAATGCTTTTGATGAAGTATTTTTTTGCCTTTTCGTAAGCGCCTTGTCGGAAGTAGAGATTTCCCAAATTCCCATAAGCGCGTATTTTCCCGTAGAGGTCATTTTCGGCTTCAAACAGCTTGCGGCTTTTCTGGAGATGTTTGTCGGCTTCGGCATATTTTCCCTGGAGCATGAGCAGTTTGCCGAGGGCATTGGCAGCGCGGGCTTTGACGATGGGGTTGGTTTCTTTTTTGGCGATTTTCAGAGCCTTTCGGCAAATGCCTTCTGCGTCTTGCCATTGCCCGAGGAGTTCGAGCATTTCGGCTTTGCGGAGCAGGAGGTTGAAATATTCGAGGGGGTTTTCTTCTGCGGAGCTCCAGTTGAGCAGCTTGTCGTAGTAGAGCAGGGCCTGGCGGTTTTGGTAGTTGTTTCGGAAGAAGTCGGCTGCCTGTTTGCCATAGATTTTGGCTTTCGCCAAATGGCCGGACTGCTCGTAGTGATAGACCAGGTCGGAGAGGTATTGCTCTGTTTCGTCGGCATGGATTTTTTCGATGGCCTGTGCGATGAGCAGGTGGAGATGTTTGAGGCGTGCGCGGAGTTGCATTTCATAGACGGCCTCGCGGAGCAGGGAGTGTTTGAAGATGTAGCGAAGCTCGTTGACGGCTCGCCAGATTTGCACTTTTTCGGCGGTGTGGACTTGTTCTTTGAGCAGAGTAGGAAGCGTTTGGCGGTTTTCGTACTCAAAGGACTCGTAGTTTTTCATCACCTCGGTGAGTACGGGCAGTTCGAATTCCCGTCCGATGACGGCGGCGGCTTTGACGGTTTCGCGCACCAGTTCGGAGAGGCGGTCGAGGCGGGCGGTAAGGATGGCGTGGATGGAGTGCGAGAGGCGGATGTTTTGGTCGAGGATATTCCAGTTGCCGTTTTCTTCGCGGGTGAGGAGTTGGCTTTCGCGGAAGTATTCCAAGAGTTGTTCTAAGTAGAAGGGGTTGCCGTTGGTAGTGCGTTCGAGCAGGCGCAGGAAGTCTTCGGCTATGGGGCCGCCCAGCTCGCTTTCCGCAAAGGAGCGCATGGCTTCTAAGGAGAGGTTTTCCAGGCGGATGAGGTGAAGTGGCAGGGGGAGTTTTTCGCTGAGCAGAGAAGGCAGGCTGCCGTCTTCTTCGTAGCGGGAAGTGAGCAGGAGCAACACGGGCTGTTCTTGGAGCAGTGGCATGAGCTGCCGGAGGAAGTCCTCCGATTCGGGGTCAAGGCTTTGGAGGTCTTCGAGTTCGAGCAGAAGGGGGCCGGTTTGGGCCTGAGAGAGAAAAAAGCTGCGCAGCGCGGCGAGGATGTTTTCGTGCCGGCTGCGGGAGTTGAGTTTTTCCCAGCTCTGGTCTTCCTGAGGGAGCTCTAAGAGTGCGAGAAAGGCGGGTTTGAGCTGTTGTAATTCCCATTGGGTCTGTTCCTGCTCTTTGGATGATACGGGCGTTTCTGCGGGCGAAGCAGGAGGGAAGACAGAGGCGAACCGGGCCGCTTGTTTTTCGGGAGGTTCTTCTGTGGGCAGTTGAAAAAATTTTTTCAGCATTTCCCGAAAGGGAAAAAAGGGTTTGCGCAGGATTTGGTCGGCAGGTGCAAATAGCCACCTGGCCTGGTTTTGCCCCTGGAGGTTTTGGCAGACTTCCCAGGCGAGGCGCGATTTGCCGGAGCCGGCTTCGCCTGTGATGGCGATGATGCTTCCCTTTTTTTCTTTGAGGCGCTTTCGCGCAAATTGGAGTAGGTCGTTGAGCTCTTCTTCGCGGCCTATGAGCGGGCCTTCAAACATGAGTTCGTCAATCGGATTTTTGCCCGTGAGTTGAAAGGTGGGCACGGGTTGCGGGATGCCTTTGTAGCTGATGTTGCCGCGGTCTTGAAAGAGGAAGAGTTTGTTTTTGGCGATGTTTTCATCGGTGAGGATTTCGCCCCATTTGGCTTCGGTCATGAGGCGGGCGGCGAGGTTGACGTGGCGCCCGACGGCGGCGTATTGGCAGCGCTTTTGCCCGCCGATGAGTCCTGTAAAGGCGATGCCGTTGGTGATGCCCATGCGAAAGCAATCGCTGCCGAATTCGGCTTCCCAGTCGCGGCGCAGGGTGAGGGCAAATTCAAGCGCCCGTTCCACATTGTTTTCGAAGGTTACGGGGGCGCCGAAGAAAGCCAGCATGAGGCCGCCCTTGTCGCCGTAGTCAATTTCTTTGAAGTAGGCCCGGAAGTGGCGCACGCGCCTGAGGAAAGTGGAGGCGAAGCGGTCCATTTGTTTGTTTTCTGCTGCCGGATTTCCCGAAAGGGTGGGCAAGCGGAATGCAGTGAAGACGGAGACTACGCTGCGGAATTCGCCTTCGCGCCTGACGTCTAAGAGGGCGTCGGGCAGGAAGAGGGGAGCTACTTCCTTGCGTTTTTCGGCGGGCAATTCCTTTTGGGGCAGTGGCGGGGCCTGCGGTGGCAGGGTTTGGTGTTCGAGCAGGAAGAGGTTTTCTTCTCCGTTTTTGGGGGTATATGAGAGGCTTGTTGCGGCAGTCAGAAAGTTGCGGTGAAAGACGATTTCGCGGCTGCCGGCCCGTGCCTGGCAATGGATGCTTTGTTGAATGGCCGGGCCACGGAAGTACCAGGCTTTGAGTTTGCCGCCTACGATGCCCCATTCTATTTGGCCGCAACCCAGCCCCATTTTAAAGCCTATTTCGAAGCGGTCGAAGCGGCAGTGGCGGTCGAAGAAAAAATGGCGCAACAGCAGGGCCGCCCGCAGGCTTCGCTGCATGGCTTCGCCTTCTTCTTCCGGAAAAATGGCCGTAAAGGCATCTCCGGCGAAGTAGGGGATGAAGCCGCCTTGTTGATAGACGATTTCGACCAGGGGGGCAAAGATGTCGTTGAGGATGCTGCTGAGCTTTTCCGCTCCGAGCTTGCCTTCGCGCATGAGGGTTTCCGTCAGAGCTGTGAAGCCGGAGAGGTCGAGAAAGAGCGTGCGAGCCCGGAAAGTGCCGTGCCTGCGCCCCTGCAACTGCTGCAGGGCGATGAAGTCGGGGAGCAAATGGCAGGGCAGACTCATCAACAGACGGCTTATTTTGGGAAATAAAATGCGAATTTAAAAATAAAAATGATGGTACAGAGCAAACCTGTTATCTTTGCTGCAACTCAGGCTGAGCCCGGCGGGCTAAAGCAGTTTTGGAAAATGCAGTATTATGCCGGTAAACGGCTGCCTTCGGGTGGCCGGAGTGGCCGGAATGCCAGAAAACGCACTTACTTATGTTTGTCCTTAACCAGACCACTTCTGTTGCCAATCACTTCATTGCCGAGCTGCGCGACAGCAAAATTCAACACGATCGCCTGCGCTTTCGACGGAATTTAGAGCGGGTGGGCGAAGTCTTGGCCTATGAGATCAGCAAGACGCTGAACTACGAGTTGAGCTCTGTGCAAACACCGCTTGGCGAGGCGCAGGAGTCTTTGCTGACGGATCGCATTGTGTTGGCTACCATTTTGCGTGCCGGGCTGCCCTTTCACCAGGGGATGCTGAATTTTTTTGACAAGGCAGACAGCGCTTTTGTCTCTGCTTATCGCCGGCATTATCAGAGCGGGGAGTTTGAGATCAAAATGGAATACGTCAGCGCTCCGAATTTAGACGAGGCTGTGCTCATCCTCACAGACCCCATGCTGGCTACGGGGGCATCTATGGAAATTGTGTTGAGGGAATTGCTGGACATGGGTAAGCCCCGGGAAGTGCATGTGGCGGCAGTCATCGCCTCAACAGATGGCGTAGATCGCATCCGCAGGATGTTTCCGGAAGTGAAGCTTTGGCTGGGAGCTTTAGACGAAGAACTCACGGCCAAGGCTTATATCGTTCCCGGCCTCGGAGATGCGGGAGACTTGGCTTATGGCGATAAGGATTGAGAAGACATGCAGCAATTAACACCTTCTGAGATTCTCCTTTTTATCGGAGCGTATTTTTTGTTTCTCATGATTGTGGCCTGGTGGACGGGCCGGCGGGCTGACAGCCGCGACTTTTACATCGCCGGGCGCAATGCCCCCTGGTTGTTGGTGGCCATAGGTATGATTGGCACTTCGCTTTCGGGCGTAACCTTTATTTCGATTCCGGGAAAGGTGGGCGTATCCGGAGCCAATGAGCATTTTGCCTATATGCAGATGGTTTTTGGCTATTTGCTGGGCTATCTGATCATCGGCACGGTGCTGTTGCCGCTGTATTATCGCTTAAATTTGATTTCCATTTACGGCTATCTCGGCAAGCGTTTCGGGCGTATGGCGCATTTGACCGGCTCGGGCTTTTTCCTGCTCTCGCGTCTGATTGGCTCGGCTTTCCGGCTCTTTCTGGTGGCTATGGTGTTGCAGGTTTTTGTGATGGACGCCTATGGCCTGCCTTTTTGGCTGACGGTAACCATAGCTGTGGCTTTAATTTGGGTATATACTTTCCGGGGAGGTATCAAGACCATTGTCTGGACGGACACCATTCAGACTCTTTCCATGCTGGCAGCGGTAGGTCTGACCATTTACGCCATTGGGCAGGCTATGGACAGGAATTTTTTGGAGTTGGTGGAGATGGTTAAGGAGAGCAGGTACAGCAAGATGTTTTACTTTGAAGGGGGCTGGAGCGATCCCAACAATTTTTTCAAGCAGTTTTTCAGCGGGGCCTTAATTGCCCTGGTGATGAGCGGTCTGGATCAGGACATGATGCAGAAGAACATCAGTTGTCGCAATTTGCGGGATGCGCAGAAGAATATGTTTACCTACAGCATCATCCTTGTTTTTGTAAATGTATTTTTTCTGACTTTGGGAGCTTTGCTTTACCTCTATGCCGAGCACATACAAATGCCTTTGCCGGACTCGAGCGATCAGCTTTATCCGGTGATTGCTCTTCAACATCTTTCGCCTTTGATCGGCCTGGTCTTTTTGACCGGCCTGTTGGCGGCGGCTTACTCCAGCGCCGACTCGGCTTTGGCTTCCCTGACTACAGCCTTCAGCGTGGATTTTCTAAATCTGGAGCAGCGCCCCTGGGAGGAAGGCAGGAAGCGCCGCGTGCGTATAGGCGTGCATCTCGGTTTTTCGCTTTTGCTGTTGTTGATCACGGTGGTCTTTCGTTCTTTTCACGATGAGGCGGTCATCAACACCTTGTTTAAGATGGCGGGTTACACTTACGGGCCCTTGTTGGGCTTGTTTGCCTTTGGCCTTTTTACGCGCCGACAGGTACCGGAAAGTCTGGTTTTGCCCATAGCGTTGATGGCGCCGGTACTGGCTTATGTGATCAATGACCACTCGGCCGAGTGGTTTCACGGTTTTCAGTTTGGCTTTCTCATCGTTTTGCTGAACGGAGTGCTGACTTTTGCGGGTTTGTGGCTGGTGTCTTCGTCTTCAAAGTAAAGTTTCCACTTCAAACTCGTCTATTTCCCGCTTTTCCGTAGAGAAATTGACGCCTACCAAAATGATTTTTTTTCCCGAATGGCGATATCGGTCTATATAACCTTTGCTTTTGATTTGCTCCAGAGCTTCTGCCGCAGAGCGATTTAACTTGAACTCAAAGCAATACACTTTGTCTTCTAACTCTACGATGGCATCGGCCCGGCCGCGAGCGGTGTTGACTTCGCTGTGTACGTCTAAGTCCATGTATTTGAAAAACAAGTGGATGATGGCGTGATAGAACTTTTCTTCTTCACTATGCAATTGATAGGGCAGGCTGTACAGCAGTTCATTAAGTATTTCTTTAACGAGCTCCGTGTCTTCGTCTTCAAGGGCTTTGATGACTTTCAGGGAATAAGCCCGCACCTCAGTATGAGATACTTTGCTGAAGGCATCTATTAAATACTCCAGCATGGCTTCCCTGACTTCCTGATTGGGATAGCCCAGGGTGTAGAGCCGTGTTTTGGGGTCGTATTTTTTTATCGTCAAATAGCCCGTTTGAAAGAGCAGGGCCACGAGTTCTAAGCGTTCGATATCAAAGGAGTCGAAGGCAGATTCTCCCGTTTCTTTGCCATCGAAATCATAAAAGACCTCTTTGCGAATCAACTTGATCAGGAAGGTGGGCGTAGCTGTTTTGAACCAGTAGTTCATGAAGACGCTCTTGGTGAAGAAGTTGAGTATGGAAAAAGGGTTGTAAACAAAATCCCGTCCGTTCCAACTATAGCCGTTGTACCAGTGTTGTATTTGTTCCAGCAATTCAGCTTCGGAAGTTTGCAGCGTTTTTGCCGTTGCCCGTATGTGTTCGGTAAAAAAATGCTCTAATTCTTCCTGCGTATAGCCGAGGATGGTGTTGCTGCGCGGGTCCTGCAGGCTTAGATCGTCTAAGTTGTTTAAATCGGAAAAAATGCTCACACGGCTGAACTTGGAAACGCCTGTAATGAAAGCCATGTGAATGTAAGGGTCGCAATCTTTGATGACGGAATAAAAGTTTTTGAGTACCTGCTGGTTTTCTCTGGCCTGTGCCACTTCCTCTCCGAGAAAATCTATGATGGGTTTGTCGTATTCGTCTATGAGCAGCACTACCCGCCCTTTGGATTCGGCCAGTTTCCTCAGAAGCTCCTCAAATTGATTTTTGAGACTATCGTCCTGCAAGGATATGCCGTGCATCCGTGCTGTCTCCTGAATGTGCTTCTGAAGCTCGCCATAAAGGCCTTTCATTTTGTAATCCAGCCCGGCAAAGGGGATATGTACAACCGGATTGGTCTTCTCCCAGTCCCAACGGTCTTCTATCCAAAGCCCCTCAAACAACTCTTTACTGCCCTCAAACAGCTCCTTAAACGTACTCACCAGCAAAGACTTGCCAAAGCGGCGGGGGCGGGAGAGGAAGTAATAGCCGCCCCGCATAGCCAATTCATAAACATAGCGGGTCTTGTCTATGTAAAGGTAGCCATCCTCACGAATCTTCCGGAAGTACTGTATGCCTACGGGTAGTTTTTGCATGGAACAAAGATAGGGAATAATGGGGAATGGAGAATGTGGAACGCTTTGCGTTCTAATGTGGAACGCAAGCGTTCTAATGTGATTTTACGCTCGCTTCGCA
>JALVES010000073.1 GCA_027030635.1 Saprospiraceae bacterium
GGGTTGTACGACGACGACCTCAATTTGTCTCCCCAGGCTGTTGCGCTCTGTGTAGTGCCGGTATTTCTGTATGGAGATGAGCGCCGGCAGCAGCAGGATGAGGGCCAGTCGCAGGGAGGGTAGCAGGGCAGTTGGGAAACGATGTCCTATAAGCCTTTCGGCGAGCTCAAGGCGGCGCCTTTCGGCGAGCTCAAGGCGGCGCCTTTCTGCAAATTTTTGGGCTTTGCTTTTGCCTGCGCCATCAGTTGTCTGGCGGTCTGAGGCTTTCTTATCAGCAGGCAAGAGTGCCCAAACGGCCAGGTTTCCCAGCCAAATCCATAGGCTGCCTCCGAGTACGCCGGTGTATTCATACCACTGAACGAGGCTCGGGTACAGGGCAAAGGCGTGGCCAAGGGTGAGCCAGGGCCAGCTCAGATCCCAGTGGAGGTGCAGGTATTCAAAAGCTATCCAGTAGGCCGGGAGGATGAACAGCCCTACCCCCGGGCTTTTTTTCTTGGTCCATCGCCAGAGCATCCAGGGTACGCTCATGAAAAAGCTGTTGATGAGGATGGCCGTAGCTCCGGCGATCAGGGCTGAGTTGGCTACCCAGTAAGTGCTGAGAATGTTCCAGAGTGTAAAACTAAGGTAGAGGTAGGGCAAAAAGCGTTCGGCTTTGCCATTGGGGCGGGTGCCGAGCAGGTTTTCCAGATAGATGAGCGGAAGGAAGGCCACGAAAGCCAGCGGAATCAGCGGCATGGGCGGAAAGGCGGCCCAGAGCAAGATGCCGGTGGAGGCGGCCAGTACGTACTTGAGTAGTTGCTTTGGCCGGTCGGCGTTTTGCGAAAGCAAATAAAAAAATACAGCGCCCCAAATACCGAGGAAAAACCACAGTGGCAGTTTCCCCCACAGCATGTTTTGACCGTAAAGGGACCACATTTTCCAACTGCTCCCCAGGGTGATGAGTAGGGCGATGAGGCTTAGGGCGCGTGTGGTTTTTTGCAGTTTCATGAGTTTATCCTGCCTTCATGTGGGTGGCCTACCTGATGGGAAAGCCATTGGGCCAGCCCTCGGGCGGGCTGAGGAAGCCCGGGCGGCCTTCGGCATCGTCGGCCATGAGAATCATGCCTTGGGATTCTACGCCGCGCAGTTTGCGGGGGGCGAGGTTGGCGAGGAGCACGACCCTTTGGCCAATGATGTTTTCGGGTTTGTAGTATTCAGCTATGCCGGCGACTACGGTTCGTTTTTCAAAGCCCAGGTCCACTTCCACTTTGAGGAGTTTATTGGCTTTGGGGATTTTTTCGGCGGCGACGATGGTGCCCGTACGCAGGTCGAGTTTGGTGAAGTCTTCGAATTTTACGGTGGGCTTGAGCTCGGGGGCCTGTCCCTTTTTTTCTTCTTCGAGCAGAGCCTGCAGTTTGGCCTTTTGTGCTTCAATGATGCGCAGTCGGGAGTCGTCTTTGCGGTCGTATATTTTGGCAAAGAGGATTTCCGGCTTGCCGATTTGGTGGCCTGCTTCGAGCAGCGGTTTTTGCTCTTGAAGTTTTTGCAGCGCCTCTTTCCAGTCGCCGTTTTGCAGCGGGGGCAGGTTGAGCAGGCGCCTCATCTTGTCGGAGGTGAAGGGGATGAAGGGCTGCGTGATGAGCGAAAGCAGGGTGGTGAGTTGCAGGGCGTCGTTGAGGCAGGCAGCGATGGCGGGGTCTTCCGGATTGGCTTTCCAGAGCGCCCAGGGCGCTTTTTCCTGCAGATAGATGTTGCCCAATTCGCAGAGTTCTACAAAGGCGTTGGCGGCATTGCGGAAGTTGAAGGCTTCGATTTCGGCAGCCCAGTTTTGTGCCAGCCCGGTCATCTTTTGCCGAAAGGCGCTGCTTTGAGCTGTCAGACTGAGCTTGTCGAAGTCTTGCCGAAAGGCTTTATTTCCTGCTGCATCAGGCACTTTGCCCTCGTAATACTTATTGGTAAGCACCAGCACGCGATTGACGAAGTTGCCGAGTTTGTCGGCCAGGTCTTTGTCGTGGTAGTCGGCGAATTCATCCCAGCGGAAGTCGCTGTCGCGGTTTTCCGGCATGTTGCGGAGCAGGGCGTAGCGCAGGGCATCTTCTTTGTTGGGGAAGTCTTTGAAGACTTCGAGGTATTCGTGTTGCTCGATGCCCCAGCCGCGGGATTTAGAGAATTTGCGTCCCTCGAAGTTGAGGAACTGGTTGGCAGGTACGTTGACGGGCAGTTGGTATTCGCCATGGGCTTTGAGCACGGCGGGGAAGACGATGCAGTGAAAGACGATGTTGTCTTTGCCGATGAAGTGGACGATGCGGGCGTTGGGGCCTTTCCAGTAGTCTTCCCAGTTCTTTCCCTGCTCGGCGGCCCATTGTCGCGTGGCGGAGATGTAACCTATGGGTGCATCGAACCAGACGTAGAGTACCTTGCCTTCGGCTTCGGGCAAGGGCACGGGGATGCCCCAGTCGAGATCGCGGGTGATGGCGCGGGGGATGAGGCGCCCGTCTAACCAGGACATGCATTGGCCGACGACGTGTTTTTTCCAGCTCTTGGGGTCGTGGTGGAATTGGCCGTCGAGGCGTCCTTCGGCGATCCACTCGCGCAGCCAGCCCTCGTGTTTGTCTAAGCGGAAGTACCAGTGTTTGGTTTTCTTCAGGCTGGGTTTTTGGCCGCTGAGGGTGGAGCGGGGGTTGATGAGTTCTAAGGGGGAGAGGGCGGAGCCGCATTTTTCGCACTGGTCGCCATAGGCTTCTTCGTGGCCGCACTTGGGGCAGGTGCCCGTGATGTATCGGTCTGCGAGGAATTGCTTGTATTCCTCATCGTAGTATTGCTCCGTTTCGCGCTCTTCGAATTCATCGCCTTTTTCGTACAGGCGCAGGAAGATTTCCTGGGCAGTTTCGTAATGCAGCGGGTCGCTGGTGCGGTGATAGATGTCAAAAGAGATGCCGAGGCGCTCGAAGGTGTCTTTGTTGAGGTGGTGGTATTTGTCTATGATTTCGCGGGGGGATACGCCCTCTTTTTTGGCGCGCATGGTGATGGCGGCTCCGTGTTCGTCGGAGCCACATACAAAGGCTGTGTCTTCTCCTTTGAGGCGCAGATAGCGCGCATAGATGTCGGCAGGCAGGTAGGCGCCTGCGAGATGGCCGAGGTGCAGGGCCCCGTTGGCATAGGGCAGGGCCGAGGTGATGAGGTGATGCGTGTTCTTGTCTTTCATACGAAGCGCAAAGATACAATAAAAACAGGGCCCGCACCCGGGCGGGTGCGGCACCCTGCATAACCCCAAAAAACCAAATGAAAACTAAATTTTTTAATATACCTGTAACGTGCGTACAGGTATATATGCAGTTAGCTTTTATTCTTTGTGTAGCGTTTTCTCACGAAAGATGTAATGCAAAAATAAGACGTTTGTTTGAAATCAGAGCAAAAAAAAGTAATTTTTTTGCTTCCATTTGTAACTTTTTTGACTTTTCACGGTGCCGACAGGTGCCGCACAGAGCGATTTGCTTTTCGGGTGCCCTGCTTTTTTTTAAAATTTTGCGGCTAAAATTTCAAAATTTAGTTCCTGTATTTTCAAAATTTAGCTCCCGAAATTTCAAAATTTGGCTTATCTTAGCCCGTGAAACAACATAGTTCTCATGGGTTTTATCAAGCGTCACTTAGAAAAAGCGATAACTGCATCGCGCACTTATTCCCCTGTTTTGGGGGTAACAGGGCCTCGTCAATCGGGAAAGACGACTTTGTTGAAGGAGATGTTTCCGGATTACAGATACGTTTCTTTGGAGCGTTTGGACCTGCGTGATTTTGCAGAAAACGACCCTGTTGGTTTTTTAGAAGAGTATGATCGTTATGTGATTTTTGACGAAGTGCAAAGAGTGCCGGACTTGTTTTCTCAACTGCAGATTGTTGTGGATGAGGAACCCACTGTGATGGGGCGATATATTCTTTCCGGTTCTCAGAATTTTCATTTGATGAAGCAAATTACGCAAAGTCTGGCCGGTCGGATAACGCTTTTTAAGTTATTGCCTTTTGATTCTTCGGAATTACAGGAGGCCGATTTGCTTTCAGAAGATTGGATGGAGGTCTCCATGCGTGGATTTTATCCGGCGATTTATGACAGGGGAATGCCTTCGGCAGTTTTTTATGCCAATTACATTCAAACCTATGTAGAGAGAGACCTCCGCGATTTAAAACAAGTACACAATTTGGGCCGTTTTCGGGTCTTTTTGGATTTATGTGCAGCGCATGCCGGTCAGTTGTTGAACTTGAGTAAGCTGGGTAGTTTGTGTGGAATTTCCCAACCTACCGCCAAATCCTGGTTGAATCTTTTGGAGCAGAGTTATATCGTATTTTTATTACAGCCTTATTATGAAAATTTCAGCAAACGGGCCGTTAAGCGCCCTAAGTTGTATTTTTACGATACGGGTTTGCTTTCTTTTCTTTTGGGTTATCGAAAGAAAGAGGATTGGCTGCATTCAAGGAGAAGGGGCCAAATGTTTGAGAACTTAGTGATTGCTGATGTATTCAAAAGAAATGAGCATGAGTATGCTCTTCGCGATTATTGGTTTTGGAGGGATGCTGAAGGTCGGGAGGTGGATTTGCTATCCAAAGAAGGAGAGCGGTTTAAGCTTTGGGAGATGAAGGCAGGCCAAACAGTTTCATCCGGTTCCTTTAAGAATCTGAATTACTTTTCCTCCCTTACAGGTGAAGCGGCCATTGAGCAGCTCACATTGGTTTATGGCGGCCGGGAGGCATACAGGCGCAATGGCATTCTGATCAGGCCGTGGTATGCTGCGGGGCAGTAGCTCTTTTTTATTCCTGCTCTTTTTGTACCAATTGAAAGCCGTTTCCATGGATGTTGACGATTTCCAGGGAGGGG
>JALVES010000074.1 GCA_027030635.1 Saprospiraceae bacterium
CTCCTGGAGTTCGGGGTAGAGCTGGAGGCAGGCGAGGGCTTGTTGGCGGGAGAGGGGGAGGTCGTTGAGGTATGGGATGATGCGGGCTTTTTGGAACCCCTTTTGTTGCATTTGTTTGAGGAGACCCTGGGCGGCGCTGTAGCTACGGAAGAGGCCTGCGGTGAAGCGATAGAGGCCGGTGGCGGGGTCTTTTTCTATGGTGGCGTGGGGGGCGCTGAGTTGCACATCGGAGGGGAAGAGCTGTTGGCTTTCGGTGAGCAGGATGCGGTAGTTGAGGCCGGCGATGAGGTCGAAGTAGGCTTGGCCTTTGGGGTCGCGCAGTTCTTCCGTTACGGGTGGTTTTTTGATGACGACTTCTGCGGGCACGTCTTCGAGGCCGGTGAAGGCGATGTCTATGCGGCGGTTGAAATGGCGGGCGGGGGAGGCTTTGTAGGTGCTTTTGGCTACGGGATAGTTGTCGCCCACGGTGCGCAGATGGATTCTGTTTGGCGAAAGCCCTGCAGTCATCAGAAAATCGGAGACTTCTTCCACTTTTTTGAGGGAAAAGAAGAGGGGGTAGCTGTCGTAATCCAGCGGGTCGGTATGGGCTGTGAGCAGGAGGTCGAGCTGTGGGTAGGCGTGCATGAGTTGCAGCAGGCGCCGGAGTTTTTGGAGGTTGTCGGGGCTGAGGGCGCTGCCCTCTTCTTCGAGGTAGAGGGGTTCGAGGTAGAAATCGGAGAGGCTTTCTTCGTTTTCTTCGGCTTTGAACTGCTCGAGCACGTGCGAAAAGAGCAGGGGCTCGGAATAGCGGCGCTGCTCGCTGCGTGCTTCGGAGAAGAGGGCGAGGTAGAGGTCGAAGCCACCGGATCCGCCCGGGCGGGAAGAGGAGAAAAAGGCCTTGTCGCCTGCGGCAGAGAGGTAGAAATAAGTGTCGTCGTAGGCGGAGTTGAGTTCGAGGCCGAGGTTGTAGGGTTTCGTCCAGCGGGCGAGCAGGTCGTTGAACACGGCGCGCATGATGTCGAGGCCGCCGAAGCTGCGTTCGGGCTGGTTGGTGCTGAAGTAGAGGGTACGGCCGTCACGGGCGAGGAAGGGCGCGCGCTCGTCGTAGGGGGTGTTGATTTCGGGCCCGAGATTTTGGGGCGTTGTCCAGGCGCCGTCGCGCAATTGGGTGATGTAGAGGTCGAGGCCGCCGTATCCGCCTTCGCGGCGCGAAGCAAAGAGCAGGACGGTATCCGCGAACCAGAAGGGGTCGGTATCGCCGGCTGCGGTTTGCATGGGGCTTTGGAAGCGCAGGGCGAAGAGCGAGCTGCCGCCGTCGGGTATTTGCCGAAAGGTATCTATAAAAATCTCTCCGCTGTAAGTGGAATATCCCTGGAAGAAATAAAACAGTTCTCCATCGGGCGAGAAGCCCATGGGGATGTCGTAGCGTGTGCTGTTGAGCAGGCTGCTGAGGGTTTGGGGAGCGCTCCAGCCGGTGGTTTGCAGCTGGGCGTAAAACATGTCGCCGAGTTGTTTGCCATTGGGGTCGGCTTCGCCTTTTTCGTTGCGCTTTCCGCCCAGCGTGCCTGGTCGGGAGGAGGAGAAGTAGAGCAGTTTTTCGTTTTTGGGGTGAGGGAGGGGGCGCAATTCGTCACCCGGGCTGTTGAGGATGTTGCCCATGTTTTGGACAAAGGCGCGTCCGGGTTGTCCCTGCAGGTGAATGCCTGTGGCGCAGCGGAGCAGGTCGTCGCGCACGCGAGGGCGGCGGGGGTCGTCATCGGAGGCATGGCGCAGGAAATCTTTGTAAGCCTGAGCGGCTTCTTCGAATTGCCCGAGCGCCTGGAGCGAGCGCCCGAGGTACAGCCAGTTGCTCAGGGGGATTTTTTTGAAGTCTTGTTGCATTTGGCGAAAGCCCCTGACAGCTTCTGCCACATCTCCGGCAAAGTAACGACACTCATTGAGTTTTTGCTGCAGTCTTGCTTCACGCGGCTTGGCTTGGGCGCATTGGGCGAGCAGGGGGAGGGCTGCCTGGTATTGGCCTCGCTCGAACAGTCTTTCGCCCTTTTCGCAAAAAGCATCGGGCTCTTGGGCGTACAGGCCGGCGGAGAGGAGCAGAAGGAGGAGCAGGACAATTCTCGCCATAGCTTGAGGTGCTTGGGGCGGCAGGGTTTGTGGCTCCGCCGCCCGTGGAATTTTGCGTATTGGCTTAGAGGTCTCTGTTGGGGTCGAAGGCTTCGAGGTAGTCGGCTACGCGCCTGAGGAAGCTGCCGCCGAGGGCTCCGTCCACGACGCGGTGGTCGTAGGAGAGGGAGAGGAACATCAACTGGCGGATGGCGATGAGGTCGCCGTATTCGGTTTCTACCACGGCGGGTTTTTTGCGTATGGCGCCTGTGGCGAGGATGGCTACCTGAGGCTGGTTGATGATGGGCGTACCCATGACGTTGCCGAAGGTGCCCACGTTGGTCAGGGTGAAGGTGCCTCCCTGGATTTCCTCGGGCTTGAGTTTGTTTTCGCGGGCCCGTGCGGCGAGATCGTTGACGGCTTTCGCCAAACCTGCCAGCGAGAGCGCATCGGCATTTTTGATGACCGGCACGATGAGGTTGCCGGTAGGCAGGGCGGTGGCCATACCGATGTTGATGTCGAGCTTGCGGATGATCTTGTCGCCGTCCACCGAGATGTTGACCATGGGATAGTCGTGTATGGCCTTGACGACGGCCTCGATGAAGATGGGCGTGAAAGTGATTTTCGTGCCGTATCGCCTGAGGAATTCGTCTTTGTGCTTGTTGCGCCAGTTGACCAGGTTGGTTACGTCAACTTCCACGAAAGAAGTTACGTGAGGGGAGGTGTGCTTGGAGCGCACCATGTGGTCGGCGATGAGCTTGCGCATGCGGTCCATTTCGATGATTTCCGTGCGCCCGTCGGCGGAGATGCTGCCGGCGGGTGTGGCAGCGGGCTGCGGGCGGCTTGCGGGTGCTTGTTGCACGGTTGCGGGCTGCGTGCGCCGGCTTTTGAGGTAGCTGAGGATGTCGTTTTTGGTTACGCGCCCCTCCAGTCCGGAGCCGGGGATTTGCTCGAGTTCTTCGAGGCTGATGTGCTCTTTTTGGGCAATGCTGCGCACGAGGGGCGAGTAGAAGCGCCCTGATGTGCCGAAGCGTTTGGGTGGCGTATGGCCTGTAGTTGCGCCGGCCATAGCCGGTTGGGGAGCAGCTGCGGGTTTGCCACTGCCGTTGGAGCTCGGCGCTGCGGGCGCAGGGGCAGCGGGTTCTTTCTCTTCTTTGGGGGCGGGCGCGCTGCTTTCGGCAGGGGCTTCGCCTTCGGTTTCTATGATGGCGATGGCTTTGCCGATTTCTACGGTTTCTCCTTCTTCGTAGAGGGTTTCGACTATGGTGCCGGAAACGGGGGAGGGTACTTCGGAATCCACCTTATCGGTGGCGATTTCGAGTACGGTTTCGTCTTCTTCGACGCGGTCGCCGGCTTGCTTCACCCATTTGAGGATGGTGGCTTCCATGATGCTTTCGCCCATCTTGGGCATGGTAAGTTCTATCTTTGGCATGGCTGTGCTTTTTTGTTTGCTCGGTTCCCGGGGTTTGACGGGGCAAAGATAGGGAAAATGTGGCGCCTTTGGCACAATCTGGCAGCTGCGGTGCAATGTGGTGTCTTTTGCACAATGTGATGCCCCGATGCTGAGGCAGACAGGGACATTTTGGCGTTGATGTGCAGCCCCTTTGACATTTGGCATGCCCTGACCCGCTCCACAAACAGTGGACACTCATTTTCGGTTTTCCACGAAAGGTGGATTGGGAGGGGGCTTTCGCCAAATGTGTTCAGGATCTTAGAACAATTTCTTTGGGTCGTGCAGAAATTTGCGACAGTGAGATTTGGTATAAACAGGAGAAGGCCGGTAACTTTAGGCTGCGGTTGATGAATTTGTGGGATGTGTTTTTTTGATGACAAAAATTTACAGTTATGCGTTTTCGAGTTACACTTCTGAAATCTTTGATCTTTACGTTTGCGTTGATGTTTTTGAATCTTCAGGCTTGGAGTCAGAAAGGCAAGATGGAGTATGGGGTCAGGTTTGGTTTTATGGTGTCGAAGAGTAGTTCAACTATGACTATTTCATATTTAAATAGTTTTTATGGCGGATATGTTTCTTATGGTATGACAGATCGGTTGAATTTGAGTGCAGGTGTGGATTTTCATAAGCAAAGTTTTGCGTATGAGCGTCCACGTATATGTTACTTAGACACAACAAGTTCAGACTGGTCAAACTCATTTATTCCTTATAGTATAGTCATCCCACCTTGGTTATTGGAGAAAGACCCTTATGTTTGCGAACCGAGAGAATATGCAAAAGTGGGGATTTCTGTCGCCCGTTTTCCCGTAATTGCCAGCCTCAATTTGAGTAAGGATTTGAGTGGAAAGACAATACAGACGTATTTGGCTTTAGGCTATGCTTATGGCAGAGTACTGTCTTTTGATAAAAATATTTACGAGGATTATCAGTACGATCTGCCGCTTAGGCGAAATCTTCACTATGGGATTGTTGGCTTGGAGTTTAAGACATGGTTTAGCAATGAAATGATTGTGTCCACATGTGCTTATGTGGAATTTACGCGGCTGGATTACTATTTGTTTGGCAGGGTTTACAATTATTCTTTGGGATTTCGGCTGGGGTTTTGAGTTTGTTTGTTTAGTGTTTAGTGTTGAGCGTTTAGCGTTTTTGTAGGAGTTTACGGGGATTTCTCCGTGTACTTCTCCGTGAGCGCCGTGTACTCCGTGGTGAGAAGAATGGAGAATGGAAAATTAAAAATGGAAAATGATCTCTCCGTGAATACTCCGTGAACTCCGCGCACTCCGTGGTGAGTCTAATCCGGATTCCAG
>JALVES010000075.1 GCA_027030635.1 Saprospiraceae bacterium
AGCGTAAAAAGGGTGTAGGGCGTGCCGTTGACCTCTACTTCCTGTGCGCCTTTGCGGTAATTGCGCAGAGGCTCGGCATAGAAGCCCGGCAGTTGGGGCGTCTGGAGCAGGTTGTAGGATTGTACATTGACTTCATCGCGATCGTACAACTTGAGATCGAGGCTGATTTGCTGACCGGTATAGGCTTTGGGCGGTATGGCTTCGCGGGTTAGCACGTAAGGCGGTGAGCCTTCCAATTGAGTGGTGGCAGGCGGCTTGCCGCCTGTTACCACTACGGAAACGGGCTTGGTCTGCACGCTCACTCTGCCAATTTTGGCCGTAGCGCTGCCAATGGTCAGCCTGCCTTTCTTTTTGGGGCGCAAGACATATATGTATGCGATCTCCGAGCTCTTTTGGCCATGGATGATTTGGGTGTTGCTCATTTTTGAAGGCCCGGAGAGTACCCGAAAGTCTTTGAACACCGGCGGCCGGAAATCAGAGACCCGTCCCTGCGGGTTTTGCAGGACAAACTCCACCTGCAATTCTTCATCGGCAGTGATGGTCTTATCACTCAGGCGGGTAAAGAACTTCCCCTGGGCATACAGCCCTGCCACAGGCAGCAACCACAACAGCAAGGCCGCCGCCAACCGTCTCGGGGCAAGGAAGTTCTCTTTCATGCCGGCAAAGATAGACAATCCGAAAGCAAGGAGGGGCACATGGAAATAAGAAATGGATTGCTGCGTTTTTTGTAATAAAAATCCGTACATTTGT
Organism: Saprospiraceae bacterium; assembly: GCA_027030635.1. Taxonomy (GTDB): domain Bacteria; phylum Bacteroidota; class Bacteroidia; order Chitinophagales; family Saprospiraceae; genus WGBN01. The sequence goes on from JALVES010000075.1 coordinate 751, forward strand.
AAACATGAGGCATCTTTTTACACTTTCCATGCTCTGTGCCGGGCTTTTATTGCTGCCGGCATCTGTTGGTGCTCAGCAGCAGGCGCAGTACAGCATGTACGCCTCAAATCCCCTTTTGTTCAATCCCGCTTCGGCCGGCATGGCGGATGCTCTTTTGCTGGATGCCCGCCTGCGCAGGCAATGGGCGGGCGCTTTGCCCGGGGCGCCGGAGGAGCGCCGGGTCTCTGCTCAGATGCCTCTATATATAGCGCGCAGTGGCCTGGGCATCAGCCTGGAGCAGCAGTTGATCGCTGCCGAAGAATGGCTGAATGTGAAGCTGGCCTACAATTTTCAAGGTGAGCTCAGGAATAGCCGTTGGGCGCTGGGCGCCGATATCGGTTGGCAGCAGCAGGGCATACGCGGCGACATGCTGCGCACGCCCGGAGGCATTTACGAAGGCCCTACCGTACAGCACAACGACAATCGCCTCTTCGAAAACAATTGGCAACAAGCCTGGCTGACGGCCGGCCTGGGCGCTTTTTGGCAAAGCGAACAGTGGGAAGCAGGCCTTTCCGTACAGGGCATTTCTTTGGGGGCTTTCGCCAAACAAAACCCGCCGATCGCTTTGAAGCCCCACTACTACCTCTACTCCGCCTGCCGCTTGGAATGGGGCACGGCCTGGCTGTGGCAGCCTTCGCTGCTGCTGAAAAGTGACCTGGTTTCCTGGCAGCTCGACCTCTCCTCTGTCTGGGAGTGGAACGGCAATATTTCAGGAGGGCTGGCGTTAAGAGGTTACGATCGTTTGAGCTTAGATGCCGTGGTGCTGTCGGTGGGTTACCGCCTTAGCGAACAATGGCGCCTGGCTTATTCCTATGATTGGACGCTTTCAGCTTTGCGCAGGGTGAGCGACGGCTCACACGAATTTTGGCTGCAATACACTTTTGGCACAGTCCCGGGGAAAGGAAAACTCCCTCCCATCATTTACAATCCACGCTTCTAAAGGAACTTCCTCCCGAAGTTCGCGTGATTGTGCGGAAGAGGCAGTTTGCCCTCAAAGACGATGACGCGGGCATAAAAAGTTGATTTTTCTTTGAAAAATGCTAATTTTGTCCCGCTTAAGTGTTAATTTTGCCGCCTGTCAGGCAAAAGTGAAAGATTTATACGCTTAAAGTTTGATCGTTGGGGATTTTTGTCCTACATTTACGGTCAGTTTTATATTCCGGCTGTCGGTTTGTGAAAATCGAAGTTGGAAAACTTGGTAAGGCTCTCTATTTTTTTGAAGAAAAACTCGGGTGAAAACATGAAACTACAGCTCAAAACCGTTTTCGCGTTATTGGTTCTTACAACCTTTCTCGCGGCCTGTGGCTCTCGTCAGTCAGGTCAACTTACAGGCGTTTTAGACCGCCCTGCCTGGAAAGGCATCAATCCTTATGGTATGGTTTATGTCAAGTCGGGTACTTTAACAGTGGGTACCGGAGATGAAGACATTTCCCGCACCATGTACCAGCGTCCCAAGTCCATATCCATTACGGGATTCTATATGGACGATACGGAAATCACCAACAACGAATACCGCCAGTTTGTGTATTGGGTGCGCGATTCTCTGGCCCATGCCTATTTGGACCACTTTATTGAAGATGAAGCCACCGGCGACGAGTTCATAGACTGGGATCAGGATATTGACTGGGAAGACGAGACGCTTGAAGACCTCTTTTATCAGGGACGCGACCGCTTTGCCGGCAAGCGCGAGCTGAATGTCAGCAAACTGGTTTACGAATACGAGTGGTACGATTGGAAGGCCGCTGCCAATGACCGCGGCAAGTCTCACCGCCAGAGTTTCATCAAGCGCAAGAAAATCAACATCTATCCGGATACCCTCTGCTGGATACGCGACTTCTCTTACTCCTACAACGAGCCGATGACGCGTAACTACTTCTGGCACCCGGCCTTCGATGATTATCCCGTAGTGGGTGTCAACTGGCACATGGCCAACGCTTTCTGCTACTGGCGTACCAAACTGTGGAATGCCTATGAGGCCAATGGCGTCAATACGGAAGACTTCCGCCTGCCCTTTGAGCACGAGTGGGAATATGCCGCTCGCGGCGGCCATGAAAATGCACCCTATCCCTGGGGCGCCTACTACCTGCGCAACGCCAAAGGCTGCCTGCTGGCCAACTTCAAACCCGGCCGTGGCAACTATCCCGAAGATGGCGGCCTCTATACCGTTAAAGCAGATGCGTATTTCCCCAACGACTACGGTCTGTACAACATGGCAGGCAACGTGGCTGAGTGGACCGTTACGGCTTTCCACTCCAATGCTTATTCTTTCTATCACGACCTCAATCCCGACTACCGTTACGATACTAAGGAAGAAGACCCCGATGCGTACCGCCTGAAGGTTATTCGCGGAGGCTCCTGGAAAGATGTGGGTTACTTCCTGCAAACCAGCAGCCGCGCTTACGAGTACGAAGATACCACCAAATCGTACATCGGATTCCGCTGTGCATTGACTTTCCTGGGTCGTTCCATCAACGACTTCTAAATCTTAAAAAGTTGCGGGCGCCAAAAGCGCCCGCAACTTTTTTCCCTTTTTTCCCGGTCCTGGCTGTTACTTTTTGTCCTTTGGGCATTATGGTAGTGGATTTCCCGCAAGGGAAGTCGGGAAAAGCAACAAACTTTACTAACCTAAAACAAACTGAACAATGAGTTTTTTGCATTCAAAGACTTTCAAGTACATTAAGAACCTCATTATCGGTCTTGGTGCTTCTGTAGTGCTTCTCGGCGCCCTCTTTAAGCTGGAGAGCTTGCCGGGAGCAAGCCTGATGCTGACCATCGGCTTGTGTACAGAGGCCTTTATCTTCTTGTTTCTTGGTCTGGTAGGCCCTGAGAAGGACTACTACTGGGAGAAGTTGTTCCCCGGCCTGGATGATTACGATGCTCCCATGCAGCCCTTGACGGTAGGTGGTGCATCTCCTGTCGGGAAGGCATTGGACGGAGAAGTCGTGGAGAAGCAATTGGGAGGCATGTTGGCCGAGTTGCAAAATGTGTCTAAAAATCTCTCGGCTTTGAAAGCTCTGCAGGAAGTGGATTTCTCCGGTACCAGCGAGCAAATCAAAACCATGAGCAACTTCTACACCAAGTTGAACGAAGCCATGGCTGATTTGGGAGACTCCGTAGAAGATGCCAAAGCTTTCAGAGAGCAACTCGCAGGTTTGAACAAAAACCTCAGCTCCCTGAATTCCGTATATGGCAATGTGCTGAACGCAATGGCCAGCATTCGTGGATAAGCAGGCGCTCTTTCCGTAGCGACCTGATTTCTTAAACCTAAAAATCCATTGCCATGTCAATACCTAAGGAACCGCGGCAGTTGATGATCAACCTGATGTATCTGGTGCTGACGGCCCTGCTGGCTCTTAACGTCTCAGCTGAGGTGATGAATGCCTTTTTCTCTCTGGATAAAGGTATCAAAGAGTCCGGCAAGATCGTGGATACCAACAATACCCGGCTGCTTAAAGCCATTCAAAAACAAGCAAAGGCTTATCCTTCCGAAGAAAATAAGGATTTTCAAAGCCGTGCCGAAGCAGTGCAACAACTGACTGCAGATTTTGTCAAGTATGTGGAAGACCTCCGCGATGAGTTGTTTGATGCTGCCGGCGGGCCTAATCCGGACCATCCCGAATGGCCCAAGCGCAAAAAGGACAAAGACGTTACCACCCGCCTGCTGGTGCTGGGCGATCCAAACACGCCGGCTGATGATGGTAAGGGCTTTGAACTGGAGCAAAAAATCAAAGAGACCCGTAAAAAGTTGATTGAGTTGGTGGACAACGATCCCAATGTAGTGAAAAGCATCTCTTTGGATGTCGAAGACTGGAAAAAGTTAAGCAAAGACAAGAAAAGCTGGCCGGATTTTAAATTCCGCCAGATGCCTGTGGCTGCAGTTTTTCCCATGCTTTCCAAAATCCAGAGCGATGCCAAGGCTTCAGCTGCAACTGCTTTGAACTATCTGTTTGAGAAGGTCAAAGGAGAAGACATCGTGTTCGACCTGTTTGAGCCGGTTGTATCTGCCAAGAAGTCCTATGTCATCAAAGGAGAGGATTTTGAAGCAGATATCTTCCTCGGCGCTTATTCCTCTCAGACCGACGACAATACCAAAGTGTATGTCAACGGCCAGCAACTGAAGATGGAAGATGGCAAGGCCTCTTACAAGGCCCGTGCCAGCAGCCTGGGAACGAAGAAACTGGATGTAAAAATCACCGTAACCAACCCGCTGAACAACGAAGTCAAGGAATATACCAGCACCTACGAATACGAAGTAGGTGAGCGCTCCGTGGCTGTTTCTGCCGATAAGATGAACGTTTTCTATATCGGTGTGGACAACCCGATTTCGGTTTCTGCTGCGGGTATTCCTACCAGTAAGCTGAAAGTTTCTGTCAGCGGTGGTGGCGGCACCATCAAAAAGATCAACAACACTCAGTATATCGTGAGGGTGAAGCAGCCGGGTGGCCAGGAGCCCAACTGCTTTGTCAAAGTCAGCGGTGCAGGTATGAATGCCAAAAAAGGCTTCCGCGTGAAGCGTATTCCCGACCCCGTGGCTCGCCTCGGCAACAAGGAAGACGGCACCCTGCCGGCAGGTACTTTCAAAGCACAAAAGGGCTTGATTGCCTGGTTGGACAACTTCGACTTCGATGCCAAATGCCAGATTCAGGGTTTCCGCCTCGTGCGCGTCCCCAAGCGTGCGGATGCCATCGAAGTCCTGAACTCCGGCGGAGGGTACAAATCCCGGGCTCAAAGCCTTGTCAAGCAGGCTAAACCCGGCGATACCTACTACTTCATGGACGTAAAAGCCCGCTGCCCGGGCGACACCTCGGGCCGTAAGATCAACTCTTTGGTCTTTAACATCAAGTAGGCTTAACTGCAATCGAGCCGCCGGATAATAGAACCCCTGTGGGCGCGTTCTATATCCGGCGGCTTATATGCCCCGCAAAATGGAGCAGATGCAGTGAAAATTGCTGAGCTCATTTGCTATTTGGGCGATAAAACCTGTTTTTTTCCAAACTTTTTGGTTTGGAATGCAACTGAGCGTTTTTTTAAACGCTTGGTTTTTGGTATTTTTGCCAAAGTGGTTCTTTTACCACAAACTGTATCTCTTAGCGCGTAAAGTATTTAATTATGAAGATGGCTCTCAAAACCCTGTTTCTCAGTCTCTTATTCATGGGTGTATTCCTGTCGCCCGTGATGCTCTCAGCACAAACCCCTGAATCCACACTCACGGAATCAGGCGCCCCTGAAGACGGCGACCATCCCATTGATGGCATCGTCGAGAAAAAACTTACCGTAGAACACCGCGTATTGCCCTATGACGACATACGCGAGATTGACGTTTTCTGGGAAAAACGCATCTGGCGCGTCATAGACGTGCGCGAAAAGATGAACAAACACTTCATCTTCCCGGAACGCCCCTTGTTTAAAATCCTCCTCGATGCCGCCATCAATGGAGACATCACGGTATATAGCCCGGAGGACGACAAATTCCTCCACCCGCTGACTTCAGATGAAGTGGCTGCCCAGGTCAGTTATATGGATACCACCATTACCTTCGATCCCGAAACCTATGAAGAGATCGTCGAAGTCGTGCGCAACGAAATCAATCCGGAAGACATCAAGCGCTTCCGCGTGAAAGAGGATTGGTTCTTCGATCGCGAAACCTCTACTTTGCAGGTGCGTATCCTCGGCATTGCCCCCATCCAGGATGTTACGGATGATGACGGCAACTTCCTCTATGAAAAGGTGATGTTTTGGGTCTATTATCCCGATGCCCGTGGCATTCTCGCTGCTGAAAAAGCCTATGTGGAAGGCAATGATGCCTCGCTGACCTCCTGGGAAGATATCATGGAAATGCGATATTTCTCCAGCTATATTTACAAAGAGTCCAATGTCTATGACCGGCGTCTGAAGGATTACCTTTCCGGAGTAGATCTACTGTTGGAGTCAGAACGCATTAAGCAAAGCATCTTCAACTTTGAGCAGGACCTCTGGTCGTATTAAATTTCTTTTGGCCTTTCGGCAAAAGGATTTGTGAAATCCCCATCAAGCTCAGCTTGATGGGGATTTTTTGTCCCCGGCTCTCCCTTTTCTTTATTATTTTTACGGCATGGTAGAACTCGCTTCACTCATCATTCTCGGCATTTTGGCACAATGGATAGCCTGGTACACGCGTTTGCCGGCCATTTTGCCACTCATTCTCATTGGCCTGGCAGTGGGGCCGGTGTCCAGTCTTTTTATAGCTGATGGCAGCAAATGGATGGAGCCGGTCTATGATCCCGAAAAGGGATATGGCCTGTTTCCCAATGAGTACCTCTTTTATTTTGTAGAGTTGGCCATCGGCATCATTTTGTTTGAAGGTGGTTTGACCTTGAAGGTGAAAGAAATTCGGGAGGTGGGGCCTACCATTTGGAAATTGATTACGGTGGGTGCTTTGATTACTTTTGTGGGTGGCGCTCTTGGGGTGCATTACATCATGGGGCTCAACTGGCAGTTGTCATCTCTTTTTGCTGCTTTGATCATCGTTACGGGGCCAACTGTGATTGCACCGATTTTGCGGAATTTGCCTTTGAAGCCCAAAGTTGCTACGGTACTCAAATGGGAGGGCATTTTAATAGACCCTTTGGGGGCTTTGGTGGCGGTTTTGGTTTTTGACTTTATCATCAGTGGAGAGGGGGGGGCTTTTACGCTCCATGCTTTTGAATCTTTTTTCAGGATTTTGATTGTGGGGGCAAGCCTGGGTTTTACAGCAGCTCATTTTTTGCGGGCCATGCTGAAGCACAAATTGATACCTCACTACCTGATCAATGTTTTTACGCTTGCCCTGGTACTGGCTGTTTTCGTGGCTTCTGACCAGCTGGAGCACGAATCCGGTTTGTTGAGTGTGGTGGTCATGGGCATGGTGCTTGGAAACATGGATGCCAAGGAGTTGAGTTACATCCTGGATTTCAAGGAATCGCTCAGCATCTTACTCATTTCCATGCTTTTTATTTTGCTTTCTGCCAACATTGACATAGAGCAGATTCTGTTGTTGAAGGATTACCGCGCTTTGGGTCTGTTTTTGTTTGTCGTTTTGGTTTTGCGGCCTTTGTCGGTTTTTATCAGTACACACGGCTCGAGCCTGAGCAGGAATGAGAAGGCTTTTGTCTCCTGGGTTGGCCCGAGGGGTGTGGTAGCAGCAGGTGTAGCCTCGCTCTTTGGTATGAAGCTGATGGGAGAAGTGGAAGGCGCGGAATACATCACGCCCCTGGTCTTTATGATTGTAGCGGGCACAGTGCTTATCAATGCGACCACTGCCCGTTTCATAGCTCAATGGTTGGGCGTAGCCCGCAAAGAGCGCGAGGGCATTCTCATCATCGGCGCCAACAAAGCTGCGCGGCTCATTGCCAAATATTTACAGGATGCCGGAAAAGAAGTGATCCTCCTCGATCGCTCTGCCACCCTGGTCGAAAAAGCCCGTGCTCAGGGCCTGACTGCCATCCAGGAAGATGTCTTTTCCGACAACCTGCAGGACCATCCCGAATTGTTGAATGTAAAAACCGTTCTGGCTATGACGGCCAGCTCGGATGTCAACAAATTTGCTGTAGAGCGATTCAGCAAATGGCTGGAAGACGAAGGTGTCGCTTATCGCCTGATTACTCCGGATGAGTTGCTCCTGCAGGCAGAGGGCAAAGCCGTTGCTCCGGAGGAAGGCCTCTTCTCCTGTGTGGACGATTACCTGAATCTCAGCGAAACAGTGCGCGATTATCCGTATTTGCACGAAATACCCATTCCCTCCAAGGAAGCTTTTGAAGAGATCATTGCCCGCATCAACCGGCAGGAAGAAAGCGTGCCGCTCTTCATCAAGCGCAAAGAGGGACAGCAAATTGACATCATCCTCTCTCGTTGTAAAGATATGGATATCCAGCCCGGCGATGTGCTGGTCTATATCGGCAAGGAACTCCCCGCTGAAGCGGAAGAAGAGTCCAAGTCCGTAAAAACTGATGAAAATGAGTGATCAAAGTATTCGTTGGAGGCAGCGCTATCAAAATTTTCAGAAAGCGCTTGAAGTCTTTGAAAGGAGGTTGAAGGCTTTTCGCGCCTGTCCGGAAGAGGAAGCAGAGCAAATGGCTTTGGTTCAGGCTTTTGAAATTTTAGTGGAATTGTCTTGGAAATTGATCAAAGATTATCTGGAGTACCAGGGCTTTAAAGAATTGGGCAGCCCAAAACAAAGTATCCGCCAAGCCTGGCAAAGCGGCCTGTTGTCTTCGGCAGAGCCATGGATGCTTGCTTTGCAAAAAAGGAATCTGACCAGCCATACCTACAACGAAGCAACTTTGCAGAACGTGGTGCGGTTTATAGAGCAAGAGTTCTCGGTCTTGGTAGCAGAGTTGGAAAAACAAATGAAGTCAAATTTATGAAATACGGGCTGAAAGAAGAACAGTGGAACGTGGTGCGGGAAGTGCTCTCTGCTCATCCCGAGATAGAGCAGGCTGTTTTGTTTGGTTCACGGGCTGTGGGGGATTACAAAGAGGCTTCGGATGTTGATCTTGCTCTCAAAGGCGAGGGGGTAGATGCTTCTTTGGCAGCCGGTGTTCGTTTTGAGATGGAAGAAGATACCTGGTTGCCCTTCTTTTTTGATGTGGTGGCTTACAGTGATATTCAAAATCCGGATTTGCGGAAGCAGATTGATGAGTTTGGGAAAGTCATTTATGAAAAAGGCTCTTCAATCTCTGTGGGAAACTCAATTTAGGCTATCTTTGCAGCGCTTTATGTAGCTTTTAAGACCTCTTACTTATGCCCGTTATAGAAATGCGCGTCCCTGTTATCGGGGAGTCTGTCAATGAAGTTACTCTTTCGCAGTGGTTGAAGGAGGATGGCGCTTATGTGCAGCGCGATGAGCCGATTTGTGAATTTGAATCGGACAAGGCAACTTTGGAATTTCCGGCAGAGGCTTCCGGCAAGCTCATTCACGTAGCTGCTGAGGGCGATGATTTGGAAATAGGCGCTTTGGTGGCCCGCATAGATACGGATGCGCCGGCGCCTTCGGGTTCGTCCCATTCTACAGGAGGTAAAGAAGAGCAGGCGTCGGAGGTTGCGCCTGAGCAGGAAACTGTAAAGGCTTCGGCTCCCCAGACTGCAGAAGAGAGCTATGCCGCCGGCACGCCCTCTCCGGCTGCCGCCAAATTGATGCGCGAGGCCGGTTTGGAAGCTGCCCGGGTGAGCGGTACAGGCAAGGGCGGGCGCATCACCAAGCAGGATGTGCTGCAGGCCATAGAGCAGCAGAAGCAGACTCCGGCCGAAAAGCCGGAGCAAAAAGAGGAGGCGTCTGCACAGGCTCCCCTGTTTGGCGAAAGCCCACAAAGAAAAGAGCGTCGCAAAAAAATGAGCCGCATGCGTCGCACCATCGCCCGTCGTTTGGTCTCGGCCAAAAACCAAACGGCCATGCTGACGACTTTCAACGAGGTGGATTTGACGGAAGTCATCGCTCTGCGCAAGCGGTATCAGGAAAAATTTGTGGAGAAATACGGCATCAAGTTGGGCTTTATGTCGCTGTTTGCCAAGGCCTGTGCGACGGCACTGATGGAGATGCCCGATGTAAATGCCTTTATTGATGGCGATGAAATCGTCTATCACGATTACGTGGATATTTCCATCGCCATTTCTACACCGAACGGCCTGGTTGTGCCGCCGGTTCGCAATGTGGAGTCGTTGCACTTTGCCGATATAGAGCGCAAAATCAAAGAACTGGCAGTCAAAGCCCGCGAGGGAAAATTGAGCCTTGAAGAGATGAGCGGCGGCACCTTTACCATCACCAACGGAGGTGTTTTCGGCTCCCTGCTGAGCACGCCCATCCTCAATGAACCGCAGAGTGCCATCCTCGGCATGCATGCCATCAAGGAGCGCCCCGTGGCTGTGAACGGCCAGGTTGAAATACGGCCGATGATGTACCTGGCGCTTTCTTACGACCATCGTATCATTGACGGAAGTACTTCGGTAACTTTTCTCGTCAGAGTTAAAGAATTGCTCGAAGATCCGGTTAAACTCTTACTGGATATTTGACGTTTATACAGCAGAGGCGGCCTGAGCTGCTCTCATTTTTTCTTTTTTAATTTCTTTTCATGAGTAACAAAGTTGAAAACAAAAAAGTGGTCAGTCTCTCTTATGAGTTGAGGCTGGACCAGGAAGGCGCTGATGTCGTTGACCAGGCTTCCAAGGAGAATCCCCTGACGTTTTTGTATGGCGCCGGGCAATTGCTGCCGGCTTTTGAAGCCAATATTAAAGACCTCGGTGAAGGCGACAAATTTTCTTTCCAATTGTCTCCGGCCGAAGGCTATGGAGAGGTGGAAGAGCAATTTTTCGTAGAGCTGCCCAAAAACATCTTCATGCAAGATGGCAAGCTCATTGATGAGCTGAAAGTGGGCGCTTATATCCCGATGACGGACCCCCAGGGCAATCAACTTCGGGGCAAAGTGGTCAGCATAGGCGAAGAAACCGTAACCATGGATTTCAACCATCCTCTGGCAGGTCGCACGCTCTTCTTCAGCGGAGAAGTAGTAGGTGTGCGCGATGCTTCCGAGGAGGAGTTGGACCATGGGCATGCACACTGAGTAAAGACAGTTTGGGGGCTAAGCCCCCAAACTGTCTTATTTCAGGAAAGCCCGTAAATTTCTTTTTACGGCAGATTTTTTGAAGAGGTCTTTGAGGACTTCTTCCGTTACTTCCTCCCATTCTTTTTGGCTCATTTCCATGAGCTTTTCTTTTGGTTCGAAGGCCGGTTCTGTGTGTTGTTTGGCGAAGCGATTCCAGGGGCATACCTGTTGGCAGATGTCGCAGCCGAAGGCCCATCCTTCCAATTTGTCACGGTATTCGGCGGGGATTTCTTCGCGCAATTCTATGGTGAGGTAGGAGATGCACTTGCGGGCATCGAGCAGATAGCCTTCGGAGCTGATGGCGTCGGTGGGGCAGGCTTCGATACATCGGCGGCAGTTGCCGCAGTGGTCGCGTTGCATGGGAGCATCCGGTTCGATTTCCAGGTCAGAGATGATTTCTGCGAGGAAGAAGTAAGAGCCTTCTTTGCGACGTATGAGTAAGGTGTGTTTTCCCGTCCATCCCAGCCCGCTGCGTCGTGCCCAGTCGCGTTCCATGACGGGGGCGCTGTCCACGAATACGCGGCCATGGATTTCGCCGATTTTTTCCTGTAAGGTTTTTACGAGTTCTTTGAGCTTGCGTTTGATGACGAAGTGGTAATCTTCGCCATAGGCATAGATGCTGAGTTTTGGCGCTTTGGGGTCTTTTTGTTTTTTTTCGGTATAGTAATTGTACATCAGGCTGATGACCGTTTTGGCTCCGGGGACGAGTTTGCGGGGATCGACTCTTTTGTCGAAGTGGTTTTCCATGTAGTGCATTTTGCCGTGGTAGCCGAGTTGGAGCCATTGTTCTAAGCGCCGGGCTTCTTCTTCCATAAATTCTGCTTTGGCGACTCCCACGAAGGAAAAGCCGAGGCGGGCGGCCTCGGCGAGGAGTATTTCTTTGTTTTTTCGGGGAGCATCCATGTGTGGAGCTTTATGACAGTATTTGCAGCTTGGCGAATTTGAGCATGATGCGCTTTTGTTCTTTGAGCTGGTGGAAGAAGATGGTAGCCACGCGTTTGTCGCGGGCGCCGTCTATGGCGAGCACTTTGCCTTTGCCGAATTGCAGGTGTAGCACTTCCATGCCGGCCTGTATGGCTGCCGAGGGGCTGGGACGGAAGTCCTGCGGCACTTTGATGGGGGTTTTCAGTTTTCCGGCAGCCCGTTTGAAGTTGCCACGCACGCCTGCGCGTGAAGTGTTTTGGGCGTTGAGGTTGGCCATGGGTTGTGCAGCGCCTTCGATGTGTTGGGGGTCAATTTCCAACAGGAAGCGGCTGGGGTCGTTGTATCGCATCTGGCCATAGCGGTAGCGGCTGAGGGCATAGCTGATGGTGAGGTAGCTTTCTGAGCGGGTGATGGCCACGTAAAACAGTCTTCTTTCTTCTTCTATGCCTTCGGGGCTGTCCATAGCCATGAAGGAGGGGAAGAGTTGTTCTTCGAGGCCGACGACAAACACGGAGGGGAATTCCAGGCCTTTGGCGGCGTGTACGGACATGAGTGTTACAAAATCGTCGTCTTCCGGCAGGTTTTGGTCGAGGTCGGTGAGCAGGGCGATGTTTTGAATGTAGGCGGCGAGGCTGAGGTCTTTTTCTTCGTTGTCTTCATCCTGGGCGATAAATTCGCTGATGCCATCGAGCAGGGAGTTGATGTTTTCCATGCGGCTGAGGCCTTCGATGGAGGTGTCGTTTTTGAGTTGTTGCATGATGCCTGAGCGCCTTGCGATGTGCAGGGCTGCTTTATAGGCATTTTCCTCGAGAGCTGTTTGGCGGAAGTTGTTGATGAGTGCGACAAAGCCGTCTAAGGCATTTTGGGTGCGGGGGGCAAAGCTCATTTTGGGGATGGTCTGCCAGAGGGTTTGTTGGTCGGCAGCGGCCTGGGCAGATATTTTGTCTAAGGTGGTTTTTCCAATGCCCCGTTTGGGGTAGTTGATAACGCGGCGCAGGGCTTCATCATCTTGGGGGTTGATGGCGAGGCGGAAGTAGGCGATGAGGTCTTTCACTTCTTTGCGCTGATAAAACGAGAGTCCTCCAAAAACGCGATAGGGGATGTTGTGTTGGCGCAGGTTTTCTTCGAAGATGCGCGATTGGGCATTGGTGCGATAGAGGATGGCGATGTCGCGATTGCGCAGATGCAGGCGGTTTTTTTGTTCGACGATGGCGTCCACGACCCGTTTGCCTTCTTCGTTGTCGGTCATGGCTTTGATGAGTTTGATTTTGTTGCCCGCGCCACGTACCGATTGGATGGTTTTGGGTATTTGGCGTTTGTTGTAGGTGATGATTTGGTTGGCTGCCTGGACGATGTGCTCTGTGGAGCGATAGTTTTTTTCGAGTTTGTAAAGTTTTACGCCATAGGGCTTGAAGTCTTTTTGAAAGTCGAGGATGTTTTGGATGGTCGCCCCGCGGAATGCGTAAATGCTTTGTGCATCATCGCCCACAACGAGGATGTTGCGTTGGCTGCCTGGATAGTGGACGAATTTTTTTGTGATTTGGTATTGCAGAAAGTTGGTATCCTGAAACTCGTCTATGAGCAGAAAGGGAAATCGTTTGCGGTATTTATCGGCTGTTTCGGGGCTTTTTTGCAGCAGTTCGTAGAGGCGGTAGAGCAGGTCATCGAAGTCCATGGCTCCGCTTCGCTTGCAGCGGGCGACGTACTCCGAGTAAATTTTGTGGAAGTGGGGTCTTTTGGCGGCGCGGTCCTGAGCCATGAGCTCTTCGTTTTTTTCGTAGAGCCTGGGTGTGATGAGGTTTGTTTTTGCCGAAGAGATGCGTGCTCTGAGCGTGTTGATGTTGTATTGGTCTTTCGACAAATGCAAATCGTTGAGGATGCTTTTGAGCAGGCTCTTGGAATCGTCGGTATCGTAAATGGTGAAGGAGGAGGGATAGCCGATGATCTCGGCTTCTCTGCGCAGGATGCGTGCGAAGATGGAGTGGAAAGTGCCTGCCCAGACGTTGTAGGCTTTGGGGCCGGTGATGCGTTCGATGCGCTCTTTCATCTCCCTTGCTGCCTTGTTGGTAAAGGTCAGGGCCATGATGTTGTGGGGAGGGATGCCCCGGTCTATGAGATGTGCAATGCGGTAAGTAAGCACACGCGTTTTTCCGGAACCCGGGCCGGCTACTACGAGGGCCGGTCCCTCCATGTGGGTAACGGCCTGGCGTTGCACTTCGTTGAGTTCTTCTAAGTATTGCATACTCGTTTTTTACCTGATGAGGCTGTTTCTCAACCTCCTGTTTAAGCAGGCAAATATACTGCATTAGCGCCAAATGCCCTATCTTTGTAATATGCAAAACTTACCCGTAGGCATACAAAACTTTAGTAAGATTCGGAAAGAGGGTTACCTCTATGTGGATAAAACCCCTCTTATTTATCAGTTGGCTTTGCAAAGCGGTTACTACTTCCTTTCCCGCCCCCGCCGTTTTGGCAAGTCTTTGCTGATCAGCACCATGAAAGAGCTCTTCAGCGGTAACAGGGAATTGTTTAAAGGTCTTTGGATAGAAGACCGTTGGGACTGGGAAAAAACCAATCCCGTCCTGCACATTCCGTTCAGCAGCCTGGGATACAAATCCCTGGGGCTTGAAAGGGCCCTGCACGAATTTCTCGACGATTTTATCCGCGAGCATGAGTTAGACGTAGATGAAGAAGCTTTGGAGTTGAAATTCAGGGAGATTCTTCGCAGCCTTTCGGCAAAAGAGGGCCAGGTAGCCCTGCTCATAGACGAATACGACAAGCCCATCATAGATTATCTCGGAAAGGAAATTGCCAGGGCGCAGGAGAATCAGCAGGTGCTCAAAAAGTTCTACTCCATCATTAAAGACAGTGATGCCTGCTTGCGTATGGTCTTTATCACCGGCGTGTCCAAGTTCAGCCGCGTCAGCATTTTTTCCGACCTCAATAACCTGCGCGACATTACCATGAGCCGGAAGTACAGCGCCATGCTCGGTTACACGCAGGAGGAGTTGGAGCGCTACTTTGAGGAGTGCATCAGGCAACTGGCTGAAAGCGAAGATATGACCGAAGAAGAGGCTTTAACAGAAATCAAAAACTGGTACAACGGCTATAGTTGGGACGGGGAGCAGTTCGTCTATAATCCCTTCAGCATCCTCTTGCTCTGTGAAGAAGAGCGTTTTTCCAACTATTGGTTTGCCACAGCTACGCCCTCTTTTCTGATAGACCTCATCAAGGAAAAGCAGTACTACGACTTCGATGGCATGGAGGTGGGCGAGTCTTTCTTCGAAGCTTTTCAAATCAGCAAGGACATCCCCACAGGCGCCCTGCTCTTCCAGACGGGTTATCTGACGGTAAAAAAATACGACTCGAAAACCCG
>JALVES010000076.1 GCA_027030635.1 Saprospiraceae bacterium
AGCTCGGGATTGCTCCCTTGGAAGGCACCTTTTTGATGTGGCTGGATTTTTCGGCCTGTGGCCTGAAGGGCAGAGCGCTGCGAGACCGCCTGGTACAAAAAGGCAAGCTGGGTTTGAATCCGGGCAATTGGTTTGGAGAAGAGGGAGTCTCTTTTATGCGGATGAACATTGCCTGCCCGAAGGAGATGTTGATGAGGGGATTGGAAAGGGTGGCGTTGATGGTTTAGTGTTTAGCGTTTAGCGTTTAGTGTTTAGTGTTTAGTGTTTAGTAGGGCGGGCTTTAGCCCGCCAATTAGTACTGCGGGCTTTAGCCCGCCATCAGTACTGCGGGCTTCAGCCCGCTGTACCAGTAAAAATTCTTAAAATGTCAAACAGTCGTTTACATGCCGGGTCAGCCGCTTCTTTGGAGGCTTTTTTTGGTCGTTTCCGGGAGAACATTTTAGGTGTTGATACCCGTTTTGAGGGGCCTTATGGAGAGGTGCCCTTGGTATATGCCGATTGGATTGCCAGCGGGCGTTTGTACAGGCCCATAGAGGAGTTGATGTGTGAGCGTTTTGGGCCTATGGTGGGCAACACGCATTCGGAGTCGAGTGAGACGGGGCGGGTGATGACGATGGCTTACCACATGGCCCATCGAATCATCAAGGAGCATGTGGGGGCAGATGAAGACGATGTTTTGATTACCGCGGGTTCGGGCATGACGGGTTGTTTGGCGAAGTTTCAGCGCATTTTGGGTTTGCGCGTGCCGGAGCAGTTGCAGAAATACATCACCATTCCGAAAGAGCAGCGACCGGTGGTTTTTATCACCCACATGGAGCATCATTCGAACCATACGCCCTGGTTGGAGAGCATAGCCGACCTGGTGGTGCTGCCCCCCGACGATCAATTGCTGGTACAGCCACAGGCGCTTGAAGAGGCCTTGGAAAAATTTGCCGAAAGGCCCCTGAAAATCGGCTCCTTCTCGGCCTGTTCAAACGTTACGGGCATCATGCCGCCCTATTACGAGCTGGCGAAAATCATGCATCGCCATGGCGGATATTGCTTTGTGGATTTTGCGGCTTCGGCTCCTTATGTGGACATCAACATGCATCCCGCAGACCCCGAGTGTCGCCTGGATGCGATTTTCTTTTCGCCCCACAAATTTCTGGGCGGGCCGGGCAGCTCGGGCGTCTTGGTTTTTAACAAGAAGTTGTACAAAAACCGCATTCCCGACCATCCGGGCGGCGGTACGGTCAATTGGACGAATCCCTGGGGGGAATATAGTTATGTAACCGATATTGAGGCCCGCGAAGACGGAGGGACGCCGGGCTTTTTGCAGGCCATACGCACGGCTCTGGCCATCAGGCTGAAGGAAGAAATGGGCGTGGAGCGCATCCGCGCGCGGGAGGAGGCGCTGGTGCGTCGCGCTTTTGAGTTGCTGGAGCAGGTGCCGGATTTGCACATTCTCGGGGGCGAGCATAAGGAGCGTCTCGGCGTGTTTTCCTTTTATATTGAGGGCATTCACCACAATTTGGTGGTGCGTTTGCTCAACGATCGCTTTGGCATCCAGGTGCGCGGTGGCTGCTCTTGTGCCGGCACCTATGGGCATTACCTGTTGAATGTGGATTGGGAGCTCTCCCATGAAATTACCCGCCGCATAGACCAGGGCGACCTCTCGCTGAAGCCCGGTTGGGTGCGCCTCTCCCTGCACCCCACCATGACGGATGAAGAACTGGAGTACATCGGGCAGGCCCTGATGGAAGTGCGCAAAAATGCCTCTGACTGGTCAGCCGATTACTGCTATGACCCGCATACGAATGAATATTATTATTGCGGCGAGCGGCCGGATGTGGAGAGCTTTAGGGGGTGGTTTGATGTGGAGTAAGATGGGGAAAATTATTAAGACAAAAATATGGCCAAATGTTACCAGGTAAGTCTAATAGTGAAATACTGCTGTACAGGTCTGAAGACGGAAAGGTGAAAATTCAAGTTCGGCTGGAAGATCATACCGTTTGGCTTACGCAAGCCGACATGGTGAACTTGTTTCAATCATCAAAATCTAATATCAGTGAACATATTAAGCATATTTTTGAAGAAGGAGAATTGGAGGAAGATTCAGTTGTTCGGAAATTCCGAACAACTGCTGCAGATGGCAAGGCTTATGCGGTAAAGCATTATAACTTAGATGTAGTTATATCGGTTGGCTACAGGGTAAGATCATTGCGAGGAACACAATTTCGCATCTGGGCTACGGAGCGTTTGCGGGAATATCTTATCAAGGGTTTTGCAATGAATGATGATTTGCTTAAAGAGCGAGGAGGGTACTTTGAAGAGCTGTTGGAACGTATTCGGGATATTCGATCGTCTGAAAAAGTATTTTATCGCAAAGTACTGGAGATTTACGCTACAAGTGTAGATTATAACCCAAAGGCTGAAGTTACGCAAAAATTCTTTCAAACTGTTCAAAACAAGTTGCATTGGGCAGCGCATGGTCATACCGCAGCGGAGATTATTTTTCAAAGAGCCAATGCGCAATTGCCTTTTATGGGGATGACGCATTTTAAGGGACACAAGCCGACCAAAAGGGAAGCCTCAATTGCAAAAAATTACCTGACAGAAGCTGAGTTGAAAGTTTTAAATCGTTTAGTATCTGCTTATCTGGATATCGCAGAAGTAAACGCTATGCAAGGTAAAGTAATGTATATGAAGGATTGGATAGAGATTTTAGATGGATTTATAAAAATGAGTCGTCAGGAAATACTTACTCATGCCGGTAAAATATCGGCGGAGCTTGCTAAAAAGAAAGTTGAGGCGGAATATGAGCAATATAAGAAGAAAAATAAGGACGAACTTTCGGAAGTAGAAAAACAGTTTCTTGCGAGTATTGAAGAGGCAAACAAAAAATTAAAGGCAGTAAAACCCGGAAAGGATAAGAAACGGTGAAATCCGGCTTCACTTAAACTCATACCTGATCCCCGAGCGATAGCTGTGCGAGAGGGTAGGGACGCCTTCGGGTGCGCGGGAGTCGTAGAGCAGGGAGAGGGTGTTGGTGAAGCTGACCTGTTTGGAGAATTTGAAGACCAGGGTGGTATTTGACGAAAGTCTGAAATCGCTGAAATTGGCGAGCAGGGGCTGGTAGTAGGAGGTGGAGGCGAGGGTAACGTTTTTGGCCGGGTTGAGGTGTAGGGAGAGATAGGAGCTCATGCGGTGGTCGTGGTGGATGGGGCCGTTGGTTTCTTCGTCGTATTCGAACATGTAGGCGATGCCGAGCCAGGCCGATTGTTTGCTTTTGCCGGTGAGTCTGAAGCGACCGCCGCTGCCGAGCAGGCCGCGCAGGCCGATGCGGAGGTTTTCGTTGTACTGGAGCTGGCCGAAAAATTCGTGGGTAAACCAGGGGGAGAAGCTGATGTTGTAGCGCAGGTGCTGGAAGCCCTGGTTGACGAAATTGGTGGAGCCGGCTTTGACAAATTGGACGCTGGAGATGGAGAGTATGCGGCGGTTGTGGTGTTGGTATTCCAGTTGGAAGCCGGCATTGATGCTGAGGACGGTTTGGGTGTTTTTGACCCAGTTGAAACCCAGGTCGCCGCGTTCGTACCAGGCGGTGGTGTCTTTGAGCGTTCCGCGCTTGTCTTCGATATTGACGATTTGGGCAGGGAGAAAACGGACAAACGAGAGCAGGAGGGCTGTACAGAGCAAAAGGCGTTTCATAGAAGGTTTTTTGAGGTTTAGGTGGCACAAAAGTACGGGGACTTTGGCATTCCGGAGGGCTGCTATAGAAATAAAAAACGCGCTGCATTTCGTTATGAAAATATTTCTTTCGATATTGGCAATCCGTATTTCTTCATCAAACCCAAGCTCATGCTGTTTCCCATCGGTGATGACCAGGTCAGGGGCGGGCATTTTCCCTGGCTGAGTTATGGATTTATTGCACTTTGCATTTTGATGTTTATCGTGCAGATGCAAACGCCTTCCGGGCTTTTTTGCGAGTGGGGAGCCATTCCCAACGACATTTTACAGGGCAGGCATTTGTCAACCCTGTTTACGAGTATTTTTTTGCACTCCAACTTCCAGCATTTGCTGGGGAACATGCTTTTCCTGTGGGTTTTTGCCGACAACATCGAGGCCAATGTCAACCACCGCCCTTTTTTGGTTTTCTTTTTGCTTGGGGGCGCCATTGCAGCTATGAGTCATGTTTTTGCAGAAGGAAATTTTGTGGAAAGCTATTGCTGTGCGATATGCGAGGAGAATGTTGCTCCCTGCAATGGGGATTACTGCAGCGGCAGCATTCCGATGATAGGTGCCAGCGGAGCCATTTCTGCAGTGATGGGCGCTTATTTGGTGATGTTTCCCAAGTCGCGCATCAAATTGCTTTTCCTGTTTTTCTTTTTCCGCCTGCCGGCTTTTGTGTTTTTGATCTTCTGGATTTTGTTGCAACTCAACAACGGCCTGGGCATTTTCGGAGACGGAGGTGGCAGTGTCGCCTGGTGGGCACATATCGGAGGCTTTGCCTTTGGCCTTTTGGCCGGTTTGTATTTTCGGAACCATTCCAGCTACATAGGTTTGGGAAAAGAACCTGAGGTCTTGGAAGAAGTGTAGTCATAAAAAAGAGAGTTGCCTAAAGGCAACTCCTCCCTAAAAAGAGTTGCCTTCGGGCAGCTCTCACAAAAAAGAGAGTTGCCTTCGGGCAGCTCTCACAAAAAAGAGAGTTGCCTTCGGGCAACTCTCATAAAAAAAGAGAGTTGCCTTCGGGCAGCTCTCACAAAAAAAGAGAGTTGCCTTCGGGCAGCTCTCACAAAAAAGAGAGTTGCCTTCGGGCAGCTC
>JALVES010000077.1 GCA_027030635.1 Saprospiraceae bacterium
CTCCGGGCGTGCGCATCAGGATGGCGAGGGTGCGTTCGCGGCGGTGGTTTTTTGGCCCGTAGCGCAGGCGTATTTCCAAGGGTGCTTCCCGGGCAATGAGGTCTTCGCAGGCGCTTTGCTCCGCTGCCCTTACTTTGTGAAGCCATATTTTTTGACTGCCTTTGAGCATTAGGATGATTTAGGTGGTCAAAGGTAAGGATAAGTTTTGTAGTCTTGCATAAAGAACTTATCTTTGTGCTATGCAAAAACTTCCCATAGGCATACAGGATTTTAAAAAACTGAGAAGCGGAGGCTTCCTTTACGTGGATAAGACAGAAGAGATTTACCACTTAGCTTCTGAGGGGGGGTATTATTTTTTGTCTCGCCCCCGCCGATTTGGCAAATCATTGTTGGTTAGTACTTTGAAAGAGTTGTTCTCGGGGCGAAAAG
The DNA here is from genome assembly GCA_027030635.1 of Saprospiraceae bacterium. GTDB lineage: Bacteria > Bacteroidota > Bacteroidia > Chitinophagales > Saprospiraceae > WGBN01. The sequence goes on from JALVES010000077.1 coordinate 430, forward strand.
AACTGTTTAGTGACCTTTGGATAGAAGATAAATGGGATTGGGATAAAAAGCATCCTGTTTTGCATATTCCTTTCAGTAGTTTGGGGTATAAGGAATTGGGTTTGGATCGTGCTTTGCACAGACATCTCGATAAAGAGATAGCGAGAAGGGGTTTCGATATTGATGAAGAATCTTTGTCCCAAAAATTTGAGGAACTTCTCAGGGCTCTTTCGCAGGAAAATCAGGTCGTTTTGCTCATAGATGAATATGATAAGCCGATCATTGATTATCTGGGGGATGAGCTTGAGCAGGCCATAGCCAATCAGCAGGTACTCAAGAATTTTTATTCTGTGATCAAAGATTGTGATCCTTATTTGAGATTGGTTTTTATCACGGGCGTATCGAAGTTTAGTAAAGTAAGTATTTTTTCAGATTTAAATAACTTGTATGATCTTACTATTCACGATCGGACGGCAGCTCAGATGATGGGATATACCCAACAAGAATTAGAGCGTTATTTTAGCGATCGTATAGAGAAACTTGCCCCGAAATTTAATCTGAGTAAAAGCGATTTGATTGTCCGTATTCAGGAATGGTATAATGGCTATAGTTGGGATGCAGAGACGTATGTTTATAATCCTTTTTCCATTCTTAATTTCTTTCAAAAAGGTGTGTTTTTAAATTATTGGTTTAAGACAGCTACGCCTACTTTCCTCATTGATTTGGTACGTAAAGAACCGTTTTATGATTTTGACGGTATTGTCGTGGGAGAAGAGTCTTTTGATACATTTGATTTGAAAGAGCGCTTAGACCTTGTCATGTTGTTTTTTCAGACAGGCTATTTGACTATAAAATCCTGGGACAGGGAATTTGGTCTTTATACTTTAGGCTACCCCAATCAAGAGGTGAAAAGCTCTATGCTTAATTACCTGGCAAAGGCTTTTGCTAATGTGGAGGCAAGGGAAATGAGGCCTCTTATTACGGAGTTGCGAACTTGTCTTTTGAATGGCGATGTGTTTTGTGTTGTATCTCTGTTAAACAGGCTTTTCAGGCGAATGCCTTATCAACTGAAAGCAAAGACTGAAGTTTCTTATCATGCCTTGGTTCATATTATTTTTCATTTGTTAGGCATGTATATGCGAAGTGAGGTGAATACTACTGAGGGACGTGCTGATGCTTTTGTAGAGACAAATGATTTTGTTTATTGTTTCGAATTTAAACTGGATCAATCTGCAGAAATTGCTTTGCAGCAAATAAGGGCGAGGGGATATTTGGAAAGGTATCAGGGTGCAGGCAAGAGGCTTATTGCAGTGGGAGTTAACTTTTCTTCAGAGAAAGGACAAATTGATGATTGGAAAGAGGAGGAGTGTTGATGTAGTGTTCTGATCTCTATGGCTGCAATGATTTAAAGTCCCATTTAACTCACCCACCTCCCATTTTCATGCTTCAATAAAGTGAGTTGCGGAGCGGGAAAACTTGCTCGATAGCGCAGCGCTTCAAAATGCCGGCGGGCTTTGGGGAAGAGGGCTTCGTCCAAATCGCGATAGGCAATGGTGAGGTGGGGATGGAAGGGCCGTTTAGGGACGGGAGGAAAACCTGTGAGGTCGGAAGTGGCTTTTTGCAATGCTGCTTGCAGCCTGTTTAGCTCGGGGTTTTCTTTGACGCGGACGAAGATGACGCGGGGCGGAAAAAAGCCGAAGTCATGGAGCTCTATGTGAAGATGCCCGAGGATTTGCCGGATATCCTGCCTTTCGGCAAATTCGGTTAATCGCTTTTGGAGGCGTTGGCGGGCTGTGGCGAAATCTGCGGCACTTGCTTTTTTTCGGGGGAAGCGAAAGGGCGGGATGAGCGTGATGTGTGGCGGATTGCGCAGGGCGCGTCGGCTGTGAAACAGGTTTGCGGCCTGCTGTTGGAAGTGGCGTATGTCTTTTGTGATTTTTTCGGGCGTGAGTATGGCTATGAAGTACAGGTTTGTCATAGTTGTTCGATGGTTTTTGCCAGGGTGCTCCAGGAAAATTGTTTTTTGTATTCTTTGACAAAGGCTTCCATTTCGGCAGCGCGATTGTTTTCAAAAAAATCAACCAGGGCTTCGGCTACGGCCGGGGCGGAGACGTCGGTTACATAGCCCGCTTTGCCGTGGGGGACGATTTCCGGCAGGCCTCCGACTCGCGTTACCAACATGGGTTTTTCAAAGTGACAGGCCAGTTGGGAAATGCCGCTTTGTGTGGCGGAGCGGTAGGGCTGGGCTACGATGTCGGCTGCGCCAAAATAGTAGCGGACTTCATCCTGCGGGATGTATTCGTTTCGAAAAATAATTTTGTCTTCCAAGCCGAGCCGGCTGACCAGCTCGCGGTATTTTTTTTCGTCTTCGTAAAATTCTCCAGCCACCAGTAGTTTTACAGGCATTTTTCTCAGGCGTGCATCGGCCATGCTGTTGATGAGGATGTCCAGGCCTTTGTACTTGCGGATGAATCCGAAAAAGAGGATGTAGCGCGTATGTTCGTTTTTGCATTTGCCGAAAGGCTCTAAATTTAAAAATGTACAAGCCTCTTTGCGGGAAACTTTTTTTCCATAATGGTCATAGACGGGATGGGGGACGTATTTCCAGGGTTTGTCTGCGTCAAAACTTTCGAGTTCTTTGCCTACGGAGCGCGACATGACGACAAAGGCATCCACGGTTTTGATGAAGTAGCGGGTGAGGGCTTGGTCGCCCGGGCGGTGTTCGTGTGGTATGATGTTATCGGCTATACATACGATGCGGGTGTGTTTGTTTTTTTTGACCTTTCGGCAAATGCTGCCCAGGGCGGGCGCGAAGAAGGGCATCCAATAGCGCAGCAGGAGGATGTCCGGTTTTTCGCGGGCAAGGAGGCGGCCGGTTTTCCACCAATTGGGGGGCCAGACGGAGTTGAGGAGGGGTTGGATGTGGAGGCCTTTGGGCGCGGGGTCGTTGGTGTATTGGGTTTTGCCCGGGAACAGTAATTTGGGGTATTGCAGTTTATAGCTATATATTTTGACTTCTGCTCCGCTTGCCATCCACTCCCGAGCCAGGCGTTCGGAGGAAGCTGCGATGCCTCCGCGCAGGGGGTGGGCGGGGGAGAGGATGGCGATTTTGAGCGGTTTGGTTTTCATGTTTTGCAAAGGTAGTGAATTTGGGTTCTCTGTGCGGCTTCGTGTTACCAGCCGGGGACGAAGTTGAGCCCGAGTACCCAGCGGGAGTTTTTGAGCAGCGGTCGGGCGTAGTAGGGTTCGAGGATGAGGGCGCCGAAGAGGTTGATGCGCATGGAGATGCCGACGCTGGTGTAGGGTTTGGCGGAGAGTTGGAAGCCGCCTTCGCCGGGTTTGACGGTGCCCAGTTCGCTGTATTTATACCAGGCCAGGCCGGCATCGGCAAAGAGGGCGAGCTCTGTGAAGAGGTAGCGAGATTTGATGAGCGCCAGTTGCTCGGGGCCGGTGAAGGGCAGGCGGATTTCGGCATTGGCGAGGAAGATTTTGCTGCCGAAGAGGCTTTCTACCGAGAGCTCATTGGCCGGCAGCAACTCGCTGGCGGTGTTAAAACCATAGCCGCGCAGGTACCAGGGATAGCCGAGGAAAAGCGGATAAAGCACTTCGCTGTCCCTGCCATAGCGGCCGTAGTGGACGATGCGTCCGGCCAGAGCTATGGGTTTGAGGAAGATGTATTTTCGGAAGTCTGCCGTCAGGGTGGTGAAGTTGAAGGGCAAATCGGTGTTGAATCCGGTCAGGTATTGCTCGACGCCTATGCGGAAGCGATAGCCGGCCATGGGCGATGCCATGCCGAAATAGGAGTTGTCTCCGACGAGGGCCGTGTTGAAGGAGGCTATCTGACCTTTGAAGAGGTTGAGGCCGCTTTCCTCCACATTGAGTTTTTCGCGGTCCTGGTAGAGGAGTTGGCCGAAGGCATCGTAGTAGTAGTGGTATCGGATGAGGCTGTTGTAGTAGAAGGAGTAGGCTGCGCCGGCTTCCCAGCGGAGGGTTTGTGAGAAGGGCCATTGCACGAAGGCGCCGATTTTGTCTTCGAAGGTGCGCAGCAGGTCGAATTGGAAGTGGTCGGCCGGCAGGAGGATTTGCTGGCCGTTGTTGAGCGGGAGTACGAGGGTGTCTATGCCGGTGTAGTAGAAGGAGCCGCTGCGGTAGGGCACGTGAGAGGCGGTGAAGCCCCAGCCGAGGCGGTGTTTTTGGTTCATCCAGGCGGCGATGCCTGCGAAATCGGCGATCTCTCCGTTGAGGGAGATGCTGCTAAAGAGCTGGTTGTTGCCGAGGATGTCGCTGAAGAGGAGGTCTATACCTCCGGCTGCTCCGGTAACATTGCCGAAGTTGGTGTTGGCTACGCCCACGCCTGCCGAGCCCCCGATGTAGTCGAGGCGGAAGCGG
>JALVES010000078.1 GCA_027030635.1 Saprospiraceae bacterium
AATGTCTTCTAACCTGATGCCCTGATCGGGCGGCATGATGAAACGCACTTCGCCCGAAGCATAATCTACAAACACATCGGTGGCGCCTTTGCGCTGCAAGTATCGCTCTATGCCCGTAGCACAATTGACGCAGTCCATGCCGTTGACTTGTAGCTCTATCCTTTCTGCTTTGCCCATATAGCCGCCTGGTTTTTTAATCTTTGTCTGTTTTGAAAAGAACACGATGGGCGGGGGATTAGTTTATGATGGTTCATTGCATTAAGGGCTTATGTGGCAATGCCAATAGAACCTGTCTGCTGCTGAGCATCAGCAAGCAGGTTCTATTATTGCTATTGACAGTGATCAATCGTGACATAATAGAACGCGGATGACGCGGATGACGCGGGTTCTCGCGGATTTTTGAGCCGGTTCAACTTGACAGCTTGTCAAAGGAGGGCGGGAGGCCCACCCCTTTAGGGGCCGGGGGCGAGTTCGGCTGTGCTCACCCACCAGCGGGTAGGCCTTATGGTGGTGTAGGTTGCCTCAAAAACTTAATGAACCATAGATAAATATAACTTACCGCAAAACTTAATGTGTGCTTTGTGATTAAAACTGTATATTTGCTACCTACTGTTCAATAAGCACCACCTTAGTAGCATCGGCTTTGGCCACTTTCCGCAGGAAAGCGCGCCAGGCTTTGTATTCTTCGGCGGGCAGTCGGGCGGGGTAGATGAGCAGTTCCCGTTCAAAGCGGATTTCGGATTCGTCTTGTTCGATTGTGAGGCGGTAGCGGCCGTAGGGAGAGTCGAAAGTTTTGCTTTCGGGCAAAACTTCCACTTTTTTGCCGGAAGGCAGGTGAAAGACACCGCGTTCGATTTTTTTGTAGCCGTTGGGATAATACACGGGCAATTGGCGTTCGCGATAGCGTGGAGGTACGTCTTTGAAGGGGGCGCCGACGATGAGCGGGTAGAGTTCTCGCGTTCCGGCTTTGGTGGACAGGTGTTCTGTGGTCAATTCGACCTTCAATTCGGCCCTGGCTTCTTCTGTGCTTATTTTTTGGTCGTAGTTGTCGAGGGTAAAGGTCGGTATTGCACTTTGGTCGCGATACCAGCGCGTCATGGTTTTTTTGTCGAGTTGCCGGTCTCCGTAGGCGATGAGCTCGTAGAACATGCCGTAGCGTTGTTCGTGCAGTTTAATGTGAAATTTGCCGGAAGGCAAAAGTGCTGTTTCCGTTTCTATTTCCAGGATGTTGAGGGCTGTGTCAACGACGGGCATATCAATTAAGTGGCCATTGGTATCGTCGAGCAGGAGGGCTTTCCGGTTGGCATTGTCGGAGCCCACATAGTCCGTTGGGTAATTGCCGGAAGTGCATTCCAGCCAGGTGCTATCCTCGGGCAAATAGAGCAACACGTGGTTGAAAGCCGAGCGCGGCACTTCTTCGTCCAGCTCGGGCGGCCTGTCGCCTCTGTAAACCAGCACCGGCTGAGCTGCAATGCCGGCTTCGTCCAGCATGGCCATCATGAAATTGGTCAGGGCCTTGCAGTCTCCGTATTTGTTTTTTTCGACATAGCTTGCAGGGAAGGGCTGATAGCCCCCTATGCCCAACTGTACACTTACATAGCGGGTGTTGTCCTGCAGATAGCGGTACAGGGCGGCGATTTTTTCTTCGCGGGTAGGCGCTGCCTCTATGAGGCGGTGTATTGTTGCTTTGGTTTCCTCAGACAATTTGTCTCGGCCCTCGTAGAGCTTGAACATGGAGCGCGAAAAAGATTCCCAATCCCTCATATTGAAGCTATACCCTTTGTAGTTGAAATTTCCGCTGACAACAAACATTCGAGGCAGTATGTTTCGAGCCGGGGGGGCATAGGCTTCCCGCTCCACGGCAGGCAGATTGCGTACTGCCCAAAACCTGGTGACGGTGTTGTCTGTTGATTTTTCTTGTGCTGTTAGTTCAATGTTTTTGAAGTAAGTCTTTGCCGGGTTGCTTTGCGGGTATTTCAGTTGAAAAAAACTTTGCAGTACAGCGACGCGGTAATCCGGCTGGATGTCCCAGCTCGGCAGTTGGAGGAGCCGTTTGATACCTATTTTGTATTTGAACTCTATGATGTGGGGGTAGGTGGGGGGAGTTGCATCGAACACATAGAAGCGGGCATCCGTGTAGATGGTACTTCCGCCGGAGGCGCTGTAAGTATCAAAATCTTTTGGGTAATACTTTTTGACGAGATTGCCGTTGATGTCGAGTACGGACAGGCTCAGGTCAATGAGGAAAATGTCTTTGTCGTAATACAAGCTGAAGTCCGTAAACGGGGAGTTGGCGTTTAGGTTTAACACGCGCAGCGAGTAGGTGTAGGTAGCGCTGTTGGTGCCATTGATTTTGAGGGTGTTTTCTTCACTGAGGATGATGGCATCTGCATTTTCGAGCAGCGAATCCGGAATGCTTGCCAATATCCCCGGCAATTGGGCCTGCAGCCATGTTGCCGTCAGGCAAAGGAGCAGCGTGAAAATTTTCTTTTTCATGGGGGCATGTTTTTTAATTGTTGAGGAGGGTTGCGGGTTCGTCTCGTTTTTTGAAGTAGAGCGAGAAGAAATTGCGCAGGGCGGGGTATTCCTCCGGTATAAAAATCAATTGTTGCAGTTGGAAGGTGTTGATCCAGCGGAGGTCGCCATTGGGCTCTTGTACAACCTGTATTTTGATCTTTCCGCCCTTGTTGGGGAGTTTGAACAGGGCTGGCTCGGGCAGGCTTTCTGTTTGAGTGCCTTCCGGCAAATGAATGCTCACTACGGTTTTCTCCTTGAAAGGGTAGGGGAAAGAGACGGGATATTTGCGTTCTTCCTCTGAGAAGGGATTTTCCGTAAACAGGGGGACGGTTATCATGGGCAGGTAGGTGAGGGGGCCTGTTTCGATCAGCGCATCCGGCAGGCTGCAATAGATGACGGTGGAGAAGCGATCACCCATGGAGGAGAGTTCGTCCATGGAGACGGAATCCACTTCGATGGAGGGGTAGTGTTCTGCCAGGGCTTCCTGCCAGTAGTTGCGCAGATCAGTGTTGCCTTTGAGGTCGTTGATTTGCTTCAGGGCTTCGTAGCCTTTGTAGTGCAGGGTGAAGGTGCCGCTTAGGATTCCTTCTTCTTCGTCTAAGGTGAAGTCTCCGAGACAGATGTGTTCTGATTTGGGTGCGGGCAGTTCGATCCAGCGCGGATGTTCGCGGTCTAAGAGCATGCCGTAGTAGTTGAGGTCTGCGACGGCGAGGTAGCCCGGAGGGTAGTGGGGTGCGCCCAGGTCCATGAGGAGGAGTTCGCCATCAATTTGTGCTGCTGCGAGGGTGTGGTTGAATTGGGCGAGTATGGGATATTGCCTATAGACTTTGCCGTGGGAGCGGGTGCTGATCAAGACCGGCCAGGCGGGGATGCCGAGTTTTCGCAGGGCGCCTACGAGCATGAGGTTGAGCTCGCCTCCGTCGGCTTTGCGGGCCATATAGAGTGTAGCCAGGTCTTTTTCGATGGTAACGCCTCTCGGCTTGCTGAGCGACATGCGATTTTGCAAATGCCGGTAGAGGATGTCCACGGTATCGCGCATGCTGCTCGCTTCTTTTAATTTGGGCTTGACGACCTGCGCCATATCGTAGGGCCAGAAGCTTTTTGAAAATTGGATGCCAAAGCTCTGACTGCGATACATTTTTTCCGCGAATTGCTCCCAGGAAGACATCATGGGCTGGGTGCGGTTATCGGTGGGGTCTATGAGGGCGCGCCATTGAAATTGAAGACTGGCAATGTAGTCTTCTTCGGTGGTGATGTAAGGCTCCGGTTTAAAAGCAGGCATGTCTTTGACCTTAAATACCGTTACATTAACCGGCAGGGGATAGGTGGAGCCCGAAACGCCTAAATGCAGCTCCGGTGAGGACTCCAGCACGACCAGATAGTAGAGGTTGCCCATGTAGTGGTCGCTGCTTTTGTCTATGTTGAGTTCGCCCTGGTAGAGAACGACGTAATCCATGAAGTCCGGGCGGGAGAAGGTCAGTTCGCTGTAGCGCACGGGAATCTCATCCTGGAAGTACCACTTGGGCAGGCTGTAAAAGTCGTAGGATTCTATTTTATAGGTGTATTCCAGCACACAGCCTTCGCTCACCTGTGGGAAGGAAAACGTCTTGCGATTCCAGTCATCGTTGACCTTTTCGGTGTGGAAATCCGGCCGTTTGAGTGCTATTTTTTCTCCCTCAGGCGTAATGGTCTGTGCTTTGAGGGCGTATAGCTTTTCGCTCTGATTTTTGGCATAGTACTCCAGGCTTACGTCCCCCCATTCAAAACCGGAGGGCTTGAGTATCTTGATGCGCCGGTGCCGCGTAAAGACCACCCGCGTTTTGCCGGTGGTGAAGTCCAGCTCGATGTTTCCAATGTCTGCCAACACAACGGCTCCGGCTGAAGTGTCAGCGGGATATTCGGTCATTTGCAGGTCTTCGCGAGGTATTTTGCCCCACTTCATGGGCTTCTGAGCATGGAGAAAGAAGGGCATTGCAATAACAAACAGGAGGGATAATCTTGTAATCATGGTGTTTCTTTTTCGACAAAGATAATGGTTTTTTGGTGAAATTGGTTGAATTGGTAGAAGCGGTTGAAGCGGAGAAAGTTGAGCGGGCTTCAGCCCGCTAATAAGTACCGCGTGCTTCAGCGCGCGTACTTTGTTCTATTTCTTTTGCCATTTTGTTTTGTGTTTTTGTTTTTTCTCGTATATTTGCGATGAGAGTAGCTATTTGTGTGATGCGTATTTTGCTCATTTT
>JALVES010000079.1 GCA_027030635.1 Saprospiraceae bacterium
GCTGGCCCACACCCCCGGTGAAGTTGCCCAACCGGACTCCATGAGCATGAATCCTGTAGCACAGGACACTTCCCGGCATCTCGTAACAGAAGTACAGCCGCAATTCAGCGAACACACCAAACTCTACGTAACCATAGACGGCCTCAATGTGCGCACCAAACCAGGCCTCAACTCCTCCATCATAGATCGCCTGCCCCTCGGCGAAGAAGTCTTCTTCATGGACGAAGTCTCCGACTCCACCCAGCAAATCAACCTCGGCGACCGCATCGCCAACGAACCCTGGATCAAAATCAAAACCCCCAAAGGTCGCACCGGCTGGGTCTATGGCGCAGGCGTCAACTACTACAAAAAGAAAGTCAGGGTAGTCAACAAACCCGCCGAAGAATAACACCCGATTAGGAACTCAGCTTCCGCAAATGAACAATGGTGTAGTAAAAAATGGTTCCAAACCCCAGGGCCAGCAAAAAGTGGAAAAAGCGGAAGGCCGAGTTGTGCAACACAAAACTGTACCAAACAGCCATAGTAAAATACAAGGCGAGAACGCCTTCCATCAAAGTCGTCCAATTAATGTTACCCAGGCTGTAACGCTTGCGTGCAAAAGAATCCTTCTTGTCCCTGAGATTGTACTTAGGCGTTCGCACAAAAGGCGTTCGGCGCCCCAGAAAACCCTGCAAAACAGCTATGCTGTTGTGCAAAGACAACCCCATAGATAAGGCCAAAAAGACAGGAAACAAGACGATAAATTTAAGCAGCCGCTTCAGGTAAGAGCCGCCATGCTTCAGGTCCAACTGCACATTGGCCACATAATAGACTACGATCACCACCATCCAGCCAAAGAGGAACCACTTGAGGAAGTCCAGTTGCAACTTCAGGCTGTCCATAAAAAACAAAAGCGGCACACTCAGGACACCCACCAAAAAGACAAAAACAAAAATGGAACTGGCCAGCAAATGCATGGTGGCGTGCATCTTTTGCCATAAACTCAATTGAGGCGCCCGCCACACAGTGGGCAGCATTTTCTTTGCCGTCTCGGCTCCGCCTTTCATCCAACGGTATTGCTGAGATTTCAGGCCGTTCATTTCGGCGGGCAGTTCGGCAGGTGAGCCCACCTCCTCCAAAAAGACGATCTTCCAACCCTTCAACTGAGCGCGAATGCTCAGATCCAAATCCTCCGTAAGCGTATCGGCCTCCCAGCCGCCGGCATCCTCAATGGTTTTGCGACGCCATACGCCGGCTGTGCCATTAAATTGCAACAAAAATTTCCCGGCCTGGCGTCCGCCCTGCTCCACCGTAAAGTGTACATTCAACTGCATGGCCTGCAACTGCGTGATGAAGGAGTAATCTTCATTGATGTGTTCCCAGCGGGTCTGCACAACACCTGTTTCGGGATTTTTGAAATAGGGAATGGTGCGCTTTAAAAAATCGGGGCGAGGCAGAAAATCCGCATCAAAGATGGCGATGAATTCACCCTTGGCAAATTGCATGCCATACTGCAAAGCGCCGGCCTTAAACCCCTCTCTATTCTCGCGCCGGATGAGCTCTATCTGAAATCCCTGTGCCCGATACTCCTCTGCTTTTTTTGCCGCAAGGCGAGTGGTCTCATCTGTCGAGTCATCCAGAATCTGAATTTCGAAGCGGTCTTTGGGGTAATCAAAGGCCGCAATGCTGTCTATCAGGCGCTCGACCACATACAGCTCGTTGTACATCGGCAACTGCACGGTAACCATAGGCCACTTCTCTTCATTCTCTTGCGAGGCATCTTCCACAAAAGAAGTCAAAGCCAGTACCTTATTGCCCGACCGCTTGTAGTGATACAACAAATTCAACTGCATCACACAGTACCAACTGATGTACAAAAGAGCCAGAGAATACAAAGCCAAGACAAAATAAGCGAGGTAAATCATAAGCAAAAAATCAAAACAGTTCTTTAAAAATAGTCCACAATATTTTGTAGCCGGCCATAAAAGTACCCCGAATGGTACCCGACACTTTCGAGACGCCTATGCGCCTGCGATAGTCAACCGGTACTTCCGCACATTTCAGCCCTTCCTTGGCAGCCTTGACCTGCATCTCCACCGTCCAGCCAAAATCCCTGTCGGCCATGCCGAGATTCACGAGGCTGTCATAGCGAATCGCCCGAAAAGGCCCCAAATCGGTAAAGCGATAGCCGTAAAAAAGTTTGATCAGGCTGGTCGCCAGCCAGTTGCCGAATATCTGCTGCGGTTCCATAGCGCCCCGCTCCAAATGCCCCAGCGCACGCGAGCCGATGACCAGATCAACGCCCTCTTCCAAAATCGGCTTCACCAAATCAGGCAGTTGCTCGGGGTAATCCGAGTGGTCACCATCCATAAAAACCACGATATCGGGCTGCTCTTCGACGGGCTTTGCCGCCAGATAAGCCATGGCCTTCAAACAGGCGCTGCCATATCCCGGATGCGGCTCATACACCACCGTCGCCCCTGCAGCCTCTGCAACCTCAGCCGTCTTGTCGGTACTGGCATTGTCGCAAACCACAATCTCCCGCACCCAAGCCTTGGGAACTTCCTCCACCACCAAACCTATCGAGCGCTCCTCATTGTAAGCGGGAATGATCACATCTATTACGACTTTCTGCATAGCCAAACCGATTCAACAAAAATTTAACCATCGCCCAAAGATAAACCAACTTAATCAGCAGCCCGACCAAAAGCTCACTTTTTGTCGGGCAGCGGAAATATCTCACCTTTGTGGCGTTATATGATTGGCTCAACCGACTGCCAAACCTCTGTAAAGCGCAAATTATGAACCGCATTCTCATTGCCATCGGTCTCTTCAGCCTGCTTTTCATCGCTGCCTGCCGCCGCCCGGGCACGGAGTTGATCACGCTCGATGGCGCGAATTACAAGCTGGAGTTCTCTGCCGATACCATACGCTTCGACACCGTTTTCACCGAACTTGGCTCGGCAACCCGCATCCTGAAAATCTTCAACCGCGCAGAAAAGGCCGTACAAATAGACCAAATAGAACTGGTCAACGGCCCCGGCGGGCAATTTCGCATGAATGTGGATGGCATTCCGGGCGACCTCATCGAAAGAGTCATCATTCCCGCAGGCGACAGCATCTATCTCTTCGCCGAGGTTACCATAGACCCCGACCAGCCGCTCTCCGTCAGCCCTTTTGTTATCGAGGGAAAAATCCGATTTAAGTATCCGGGAGGCCTGCAGGAAGTGCAGTTAGAAGCCTGGGGGCAAAATGCCAATTACATCCCCGACCGCTTCAACCAGGGAGGCATCGCCCTGCTCTCCTGCAACGGCATCGCCAACGAAATCTCCTGGGACGACCCCCGCCCCTATGTCATTTACGGCATCCTCGCCATAGACTCCTGCACCCTGCATTTGCCGAAAGGCACTAAAATATACGTACACGGAGGCGTCGCCCAAACCGAAGATGCCCAGGGCAACCCCTTCGTCTATAACGACGGCTTCATCTACGTACTCCCCAACGGCCGCCTGCGCGTCGAAGGCACCCTGGACGAACCCGTCCTCATCCAGGGCGACCGCCTCGAGCCCGAGTTCGAAAACGAAGCCGGGCAATGGAACGGCATCCGCCTCCAAAGCCAGGGAAACACCTTTGAATATGCCGAAATCAAAAACTCCATCATCGGCATATTCGCAGACTCCGCCGCACAGGCAAACATCACACACACCAAAATATACAATACCTCCGGCCCCGGGCTGGCAGCACAACACGCCTCCATCCAGGCCTCCAACTGCCTGCTCTACAACAACGCCGGCAACGCCCTGCAAATTAATTTCGGAGGCTCCTACCAATTCGACTTTTGCACCTTCGGCAATTATGGCTTCGATGCCGTAGCGCTCAGCCTCTCCAACGGCATTTGCTACGACGCCCTCTGCTCTACCTACGACATCCATCCACTCAACATAACTATAACAAACTCCATCATCGCCGGCTCCAAAGAAGATGAAATAGAACTCACAGACTTTACCGGCGGCCAGGAACCTTTGGCATGGAACCTGAATTTCGACCACTGCAGCGTGCGCGTAAAAGACCTGCTCGACCCCGAGAAAGGAGGCTACCCCGGGTTTTTTGACGACATCTGCAACCCCTGTATAAATACCGACTTCGGCAGCCCGATTTTTGCAAACACTGATGAAGACGACTACCACTTAGACTCCCTCTCCATCGCTATCGAACAAGGCTTTTTTATACCCTCAATTCCCGACGATCTCGAAGGAAAAATGCGAGACATGAGTACGCCGGACTTAGGCTGTTATGAAAAAGAATAAAAAAATAGAGACGCGCCTTGCACGTCTCTATCAACAAAAATGAATGGGATAGCTTTTGAAATAGAATTTGTTTGCTGACTTTAATATCTTTTAAGGTGGGTAGAGATGCTGAGCATCTCTACCTCTTTTTTTACCTGAATTTGCCGGGTGCGCACAATTGCGCACCCAAACAAATTCATGGCTTCGCTTACTTCATGAGAATCATTTTGTTGGTGGCCATTTCCGTCGAAGTCTTCACGCGGTAGTAATAAACACCCGAACCTTCGAGTTGAGAGGCATTCACCACCCATTCGTGGCGGCCTTTCGGCAAATTCCGGCTTTCGGTATAGACCATCCGGCCGGAGGCGTCGAAGATGGAAAGGGTTACAGCATCGCCTTTCGGCAAATAGAAACCTATGCTCGTCTCCTCTCCAAACGGATTGGGAATGTTCTGTTGCAGCTTCAAGCCCTTGACCTGCCCTTCGGAGACCTCTCCATCGTAGAGGAACTCCAGGCTTAGATCCAAGCGCTCACCATTGGAGCGATAAGCCTCTGCTTTCGTCAAGTCAGAATTGAGCTCCATCACATCGCTGAGGAGATGGCCGTCTTCCAGCGCTTTAAAGTGCAGGATGAAGAGCTCGCTCTCGTCTTCGAGGCTGAGGCCGTAAGCTTTGTTCCAACTGCCCGTCAACAAGCCCTGCGCGAGGCGGTTCATACCGAAATTCGCCGTGCTCAGATTCGAGAGTACACCCGGCTCTATGCGCTCTAATTGCAACACTTCGGGATCAAAAGCCAGGGTGAATTGGAAGCCGGCTACATCTTCAAACTGGTTGGCCCGCACGGCTACGGCATAGCTGTTGCCTGCCTTCAAACTTACGTCTGTAGCCTGCAGTGGCAGATTGGCGACTGCGTGTACATTCACAGGCGGGATGTTGGAATTGACCTGTGCAGAGCCATCCACATCGCCAATTTTGATGGCTATGAAGTCGGAGTGCATTTGGTCCTCCATCAATTCGGGATAAGTGATGTAGTCGGGGATATACTCCAGCCAGGGGTTGGAGGGATCGGGGAAGACGTAGTCTGCCGGAATAAACCGCCAAGAGGGCTGGCCCCCAAAATCGTCTTCCAGCAAGAGGATGACCTTGCGAATGACAACCATATCCAGGGTACTAATGGCTCCTGAACGGTTGGCATCGGCAGCCAACATCTGATAGGGCGTATCCAAAGAATCCACCCCGAGGATGTGGCGCGTGATGAGCACCAGGTCATACGTGCTGACCCCATTGGTGGCATCTCCGTCTTTCTCCGGTGTAACGGTATAACCGCTACCCGTTGTCAAACCTTCAAAAGCATAGGGACTGCCCATCTGCATAAGGCCCGGGTCATTGGGGTTGTTGTTCGTAACGTGTACCTCCACGCCATCTGCCTCTACACCTGATTCATCCTCAATCAAGCCGGCAATAGTGGCCACAGCCGGGCCCGAAGGCGGGCAGACGACAAAGTTGTCTTGTATGATGACCTGTGTGATGCAGAAATCGGCATTACCGGCCTCATCAACAACCCAGATCTCTACATCATGGGTACCTATATCATTGCAATAAAACGTCAATGTCTTAGTCGAAGGCGGCCCCGAAGCAGTTGGATCAGCCAGACGCATATAGACCTGCAGATTTTCCTCTGCCGTGCAATTGTCTTCCTTGTGAGCGACAAACATGTCTGCATCCACAGATACTGAAATCGTATCCGGCATGTAGCCCAATTCCGTAGCGATACCGCTATTGCAGACTATGCTCGGCAATTTCAAATCGCGCACCTCTACGGTCATGGTAGCATAAGTGGTGTTGCCACAACCGTCCACAGCCGTAAACAGCACCTCGGTGGTCCCCATTGGGTAGAATCCGCTGGCATTGGCGCCGCCGTCAGTGGCATAAGGAGAGTTGTTGGTGATCGTGATGAAGGGGCTGCAATCGGTAGCAAAAGCATCCGGCAAGTCAGCGTATCCGTATTGGCAGTTGTTGTCCACGGCAACAATGGTGTCATTGGGGACGGTCAAAACAGGGGGCGTCTCGTCTTTCATGATGATGAGCTGGGTATGGTACCAAATACCCCCTGAATTGGGATCATAGGGGTCATAGCTGCACCAATCCATCACAGCCCAGGTGCGCACGATCTTGTAACAAGCCGGATAAGAGATGTAGTAATACTGATCCGAGTAGTTCACACCCAACAGGGCACAAGGCTCCGACGGCAATTGCGGACGAGAGTAGGGGTCCGGCAAGCTGTCGGGATGGAGTTCTTCCTGCTCAATGCAGGCATCGTAAAGGGTGTAGTTTTCCGGCCAAACGATGGTACTGCCATCGTAGGGGTTCTGATTCTCCACAGTGATGGTTTGCTGGCAAGTAGTCACATTGCCCCCCGCATCGGTGAAAGTCCAGTTGCGTACAATAGTACCTTCTCCACAGTTGTTGATGGTGATGACAGAATCTTCAACCATCACTACATCCGCAGCGCAACCATCCAACACAATAGGATCGCCGTAAATGCTCAAATCCGAATAGTCATCATCGCACTCAATGGTCAGCGTCGGTAAAGGGCATGAAACCAGAGGGTCGCTCTTATCCTGCACATCTACAAAAACGTCGCACTCCGAATAAGAAGCCGGATTCCCCTGCTCCGCAACGCGCAAGATTACTTCTATCTGCTGACCAATGTCATCGCAGTCAAACTCCAGATAAGTGCCATAGGTCGCTCCACCATCCCGGCTGGCCGTGAAAACAATGGGTGCGCAATTGTCATAGCTGCCGTCGTCCAAGTTGGAAGCGGGTACCACAGCCAGGCCCGTAGCCGGAATGGGTACCACCGTAAACTCATCGCAAATAGCCGTAGGAACATCGTCGTCTATAATCGTCAGATCTACCTGACAAAAAGAAGTGTTACCGCACAAGTCGGTGGCCTGGTAAGTAACCGTATAAGCGCCTATGGGAACATTGAAGAAGGGCCCGGTGCCGGAGCCTCCCCAGCTTCCCGTAGTCGTTACCGTAATCAGGTTTTGTGCCGTACAGTTATCTGACACAGTAGCCTGCGGCAAAACAAAATCGGCAGAGCAGGTCGCCGAGTTGGTGCCCATAATCAAGGGGTCGGGACAAGTGATGTCGGGAGCCGTAGTATCCTCTACCGTGATGTGCTGATCATAGGTCTCTACCTGATTGGTACAATTGTCAACTACCGTCCAGGTACGTATCACTTCGTAAGAAGCAAGAGAGGGCAGGCAGGTATAGACAATGTTGTCCGTGTAGGTAGTATTGATCATGCAGTAAACACCGCTCATGATGGAGTTGCCATCAATCATGGGTTCACCTGTTACCGAAGGGTCCAAATCTACAGCATCGCTGCATTCATAAGTGAAATCATCCGGAAAAACCACATCATTCACATCCTTGCTCTCCAAATTGATGACCTGCGTACACTGCGATTGATTGCCGCTGTCATCCAAAGCATACCAGGTGCGTACAATCTGGCCGATGTAAGGAGGCGCCATGCTGCAATCCGGCCCTACCAACACATCGGCATAGGTCAGCATCACATCCGGATCGCAATTATCTACCACTGTGGGATATCCTACAGAAGCAGGGTCCATATCTGCATTGCAGCCAATGACCACATCATCGCAATTGGCAGTGAAAACCGGCGCCAAAGCATCGTGCATAACAAAATAAGACGTGCAGTTGTTACCGCTGGCCTCATGCGTAACCGTAGCTGACATCAACTGCCCCAGATAACCTCCATCCACAGTAACCGGCTCCGGGCCACTCGCAACGAGATTGCCAAGCGGGTCATAAACGTCAATCAAAATCGTTCCCGCAGGAACAGGCCCCTCCAAAAGATTATCCGCCGTAAGCACAGCATTGCAAGAACCATTTACAGCCACACTCAACGGCCCCGCAGGAGTTCCGTTACATGCAATGGTTTGCGCCTGTAAGGCAAATGCAAAAAGAGAGAAAAGCGCGAGTAGAAAAACATTTTTCTTTCGCATTCCTGCCCCTTCCCAAAAGGAATTGGCAAATCTTGCCCCAAAGAGCATTCCTCCTGTTTCTTTGTTCCCATTCATTTGTTTAAAGTTTTATGTCAAAAAAAAGTGTTTCCACAATTCACACCCCAACCAAAGTGGTTTAGGGGAACCTGCTTCCCTGCCGGAAACTTGGCCGGCTTGCACCGTCCAAATTCGCTTCAAGTATAAATCGGACATACACCGGATACCCCCGGACAGGTACCACACACCCGCCCGCAGCAGTAGAAACTCTACACGCATCGGTAAATCACTGAATGTCCGACCACCTCAACACTGCACAAACATTCATGCAGCGCAGCAAAAGCCAAACCGGCCCAAAGGCTCAGACAGAGGTATCAAAACCTCTTCTCATTTGTTGTAGTTATGGAAAAAACGCAAACCCAAACGGCTTGCAAAGACGGGAACCGTTCTCTCATAGTATTCCCTTCTTTTTTGACCCATCCTCGGGCGACATGGCAACCAAAGCCGGTGTATATCCGTGCCCGGGCAGCCATGCCGCTCAAGAATAAGCCTTATGTTTTCTCCATAGTATGAATTAACATGCATCACCATACAGGATGCACATACAATTCACCCTTGAAGAAACAAATACCGTGCCAAAAAAGAAACGCGCATAACTTTTGTACTCAGAAAATGGCCGAAAACCCCTGCAATACCAAACATAGCGTACCTTTGCACTCAGATGAAAGATGCAAACGTACAGGAGCAAAAACCACTCCCCGGCACAGAAGAGGAGGCGCTTGAATCCATCCGGATATCGCGCGTCATTGCCCCTGTCTTATTGGGCATAGCTGCTGTATTGTACCTGATGTGGCGGCAATTTGATCCCGCAGAGTTTGCCAAAGTAGCCTGGAGCGGAAAGGTCATTTGGGGCGTGGCGCTGGCAGCACTACTGCTCATCATACGCCATTTGGCTTATGCCACCCGCCTGCGCATACTCTCCAAGGGTGATTTTTCCTGGCGCAAGTGCATTGAATTAATTTTCATCTGGGAATTTAGCGCAGCCGTATCCCCCACCAGTGTAGGCGGCTCTGCCGTGGCCTTTTTCGTGTTGGCCCAGGAAAAACTGCCCGCCGCCCGCACGGCCACCATCGTGCTCTACACCATCATTTTAGACACGCTTTTTTTCATCATATCCATCCCGCTGCTCTTATTGGCCTTTGGCCCCCACATCATCCGCCCGGGCTTAAGCAGCTTTTCAGAGCTCGATGCCTGGGGATATACTTTTGTCTTTGCCTACACTTTCATGTTTTTTTACGGCTTCGTATTTTTTTACGGCCTCTTTATCAACCCCATGCAAATCAAACGCCTGCTCGGCCGCATCACCGGTATTCGATTCCTGAGACGATTTCGCCGCCGCGCCATTTTGCTGGGCATGGAAATGGTTTTGGCCTCCTTCGACATGAAGCAGCAGCGCTGGAGCTTCCACATCAAGGCCTTTCTCGCCACCATCGTGGCCTGGTCAGGTCGTTTTCTCCTGCTCGCCATGCTCATCGCAGCTTTTAAAGAGGACTGGCCCGCCGATCCCGCCTGGTACATGGGCCTATACGCACGCCTGCAGGCCATGTTCGTCATCATCGCCTTCAGCCCTACCCCCGGCGGAGCGGGCTTCATCGAAGTCCTCTTCGGCGGCTTCCTTACCGATTACGTAACCAACGATACCAACTCCATCATCATCGCAACCATCTGGCGATTGATGACCTATTACTTCTACCTGCTTGCCGGCGCCATCGTCATCCCCAACTGGATTCGCGAAGTGCTCAACTACCGCAAAGAAGCCGCCCAACAAAAGAAAAATGCTTGAACTACTCACCAAATATTTCCCAAAGCTCTCCCCTGCTCAACAAGAGCAATTCGAAGCGCTCCCGCCCCTCTATGCCGAATGGAATGAAAAAATCAACCTCATTTCCCGCAAGGATATACAGCATTTGCCGCTAAGGCATGTATTACATTCTCTGGCTTTCGCCAAATATGTCCCGTTCAAAGCCGGAAGCCAAATTTTAGACCTCGGTACGGGGGGAGGCTTCCCAGGAATCCCGCTGGCCATCGTGTTCCCCGAAGTGCATTTTACGCTCATAGACGGCCGCGGAAAAAAAATCACCGCCGTCAAAGACATCGCCCAAACCATCGGCCTGAAAAACGTGGAAGCCCGACATCAACGCGCCGAAGAGCTCAAGCGCCCACAATTCGACTTTGTAGTGAGCAGAGCCGTAGCTCCACTCCCCCGCCTCTTCGGCTGGAGCCACCGCCTGCTAAAAAAACAACAAAAAAACGCCATCCCCAACGGTCTCATCACCCTCAAAGGCGGACAACTGCAAGCCGAAATCAAAGAGCTGCCCAAAAAAGCCTATTCGGAAATCACCCCCGTCAAAGATTTTTTTGAAGAAGAATGGTTTGAAGGAAAGTATATAGTTTATGTTGCTTAATTCAATGGGTCATTAAGTTTTGAGATGGCAATACGCCCAGAGTTCAGTGAATATCCAATGCATCTTTTATTTCTCCAACTCAGGCTTGATTTCAAAGTTGCATAAAATAAATGACACCATCTGACGATTGAACCTTTGCTAAAACCCGCGGAAACCCGCACAATCCGCGTCATCTGTCAGGCTGAGTTTGCCGAAGCCCGCGTTCTATCATGTCACTATTGACGGTAGGCAACAATGCCGTAATAGAACGCGGATTTTCGCGGGTGCAGCGGATTTTCGCGGATTTAACCGGTTCAACCTGATAGCCTGGTTTTCGATAGAGACAGGCAGCCAAAAACTTAATGAACCATTATTAATTCTCCATTCTCCATTCCTCATTCTCCATTCTCCATTCTTTCCGTCAATTCCTGCACAAATTTGAACTCGCTGAGGAAAGTCGCCCCGACAACGCGCAAGACGGTATAAACCGGTATGGCCACAACCATGCCGAGGATGCCGCCCAACTTCGCGCCCATCATAATTACCAGAAAAATCTCTAAGGGGTGTGCCCGCACGCTGTTGGAAAATATCCAGGGCTGCAGAAAAAAGTTGTCAATCATCTGCATCAGGGCAAACACCAGCGCCACCTTGCCAATCAGGGGCAGCATCTGATCGTAAAAATTCAAATCCAAATTCGAGCTGATCGTGATCAAAATACCCACCACAGCTCCAATGGCCGGCCCGAGATAGGGAATGACGTTGATCAGGGCAGCAAAAAAACCAATGAGCAGAGCATTTTCCACACCCAGCAAGCTCAGCCCCACCGTAACAATAATGGTGATAATCGTGATCTGCAACAAAACACCCAGAAAATAACGGGTCAAAAGCGTAGAAATGCGATCTAAAACTACCTCGACCTTTTTTTCATACTCATCGGGCACCATCATCTGAATGAAACTCGTAAACAAGCCCTGCTCCTTCAAAAAGAAAAAGGTAATGAACAAAACCGAAAAAAAGCCAATGAAAATATTCCCCGCTGCCGACACCAAAGCGCTAAACCAATCGCTGAGCGCCTCCGGCTTAAACCACTTCTCCAAACGCAAAGCCTGCTGCACCTGCTCCTCGGGAGAAACCGCCTCCGTGATCAGCCCGTGCTCCATGGCCCAGTTGTTGAATTGCGCTATGGGCTCACTCAAAGCGTGGGCAATGGCAGAATAATTCAACTCGCTCAAATTCGCAGCCTGCTGCACAAACAAGGGAATAAACAAACGCAGCAAAAGGGCAAAACCCAATAGAAAAACCAAAATGGTCAAAGCCGAAGCAGCCGAAGGCCCCAGGTGAAATTTACCCACCTTCACGTACTTCATCAAAAAATTGTGCAAAGGCGTGCCCATCAAAGAAAACACCCAGGCCAGCAAGACGTAAACAATGATGTTGCTGAAAAAATACCACAAAACCCCCACAAGAAGCAGGATCAAAAGTATGGCAAAAATGCGGCCGGGCTGTTTCTTCATGACAAGCAAAGATAAAAAACTTATTTAGTGTGCAACAGGCTACATCGCTTAAATATGCTGATAAAAATTCTCCCGATTCAGCACCTTCATCTCCTCCGGCTGATAAAGCTCCGTAAAAGACGGAGGGAAGCGCAACTTCCTCCCGGCCTTGTACTTCATCTCATAGGCGTAAAAAGCATCCCCCTCCTGCACCACAAAATCCACCTCCGAACCCGACTTGCTGCGCCAGAAAAAGAATTGAGCGCCACGCTCCGCATATCGGTATTTCTTGACCAACTCCATGATGATGAAATTCTCCCATAAAGCGCCCACATCATTTCGGGCAGAAAGAGGCCGAAAAGCATTGATCACGGCATTGCGAATGCCCAAATCGTAAAAATAAATCTTCCGGGTTAAAAAAATCTCCTTCCGCCTGTTGCGGGACAACGGCCGCAAACGAAACAAAACATAACTGTCTTCCAAAAGCCGGATATACCGCTGCACCGTCTCGTGATTGATGCGCAACTTCTTAGCCAGCTCGTGATAAGATACCTCCTGCCCCAACTGAAAAGCCAGAGCCTGCAACAACTGCACAATCACCTCCGGCTTTTTTAAACCGCCGTATTCCAATACGTCTTTGTACAAATAGGAATCCGCCAATTCCCGCAACAGCTTTTCTCTCCGCTCTTTGGCAGTATAAACCTCCGGATAAAGGCCTGTGATCAGCAGACTGTCCAGCTGACTCAAAGAAGGTGCCAGGCCCTGAGCCCTCACCAACTCCTCCCAACTGAGTGGATACAACTCAAAAGTCCACTTGCGCCCGGTAAGAGGCTCATGTATGGACGAAGCCAAATCCAAAGACGAACTCCCCGAAATAAAGACCTGCTTGTGCAAAGCTGCATCCAGAATCATCTTGGCAGCCAGACCAATATTCACAATACGCTGCGCCTCGTCAAAAACAATGTACTCAAACCCCCGAATCAGCCGCAAAATCTCCTCTCTGGAAATATCCGACCACAAGCCGCGCTCAAAAGGATCATCCCCATCTACCCACAACACCCGCTCCTTCCCTTGTAAAAGAGCCTTTAAAAGGGTCGTCTTCCCCACCTGCCTCGCCCCCTTAATGACAATGGCCTTCTTAAAATCCATATAAGCCGGAATCCGGTCTTCCAAGAGCCTTTTAATCATGATATTTGCGGTTGTAATCGCAAATATAGGGCTTTTTTTGCGATTTCGAGCAAAACCGAAATCTGCAATTCCTTCTATCTTTGCTCCATGAAACAGGCATACATCATAGACGGCCTCCGCACGCCCATCGGGAAATTTCGCGGCAGCCTCTCTCCCATACGCACCGACGATCTCGCAGCTCTGGTACTCCGCGCATTGACGGAGAAGCATCCCGAAATTCCGCTCGAGGCCTATGAAGACGTTTACATGGGCTGCGCCAACCAGGCGGGTGAAGACAACCGCAATGTGGCCCGCATGGCGCTGCTGCTGGCCGGACTGCCTTGGAAAGTGGCCGGCGAAACCATCAACCGCCTCTGCTCTTCAGGCATGTCGGCGGTCGTCCATGCACGGCGCTGCATCGCCTGTGATGAGGGCGAGCTCTTCCTCGCAGGAGGCGTAGAGCACATGACCCGCGGCCCCTGGGTCATCTCCAAAGCCTCCCAGGCCTTTGGGCGAGACAGCGAGATGTTCGACTCCAGCTTCGGATGGCGCTTTGTGAATCCCAAAATGGAAGCGCTCTACGGCACCCACAGCATGGGCCAGACGGCCGAAAATTTGGCGAAAGCCATGAAAATCTCCCGCGAAGACCAAGACCTCTTCGCTTACCGCTCCCAACAAAAAGCAGCCCGGGCACGGGAAAGCGGCCGCCTCGCCGGGGAAATCATCCCCGTGGAAATCCCGCAACGCAAGGCAGCGCCCATCCTCTTTGCAGAAGATGAGTTCATCAAACCCAAGACCACACCCGAAGTCCTCGCCAAACTGCGCACGGCCTTTAAACCGGCCGAAGAAGGCGGAACCGTTACCGCCGGCAATGCCTCCGGACTCAACGACGGCGCCGCAGCCCTGCTCGTAGCCTCCGAAAAGGCCATCGGGCAATACGACCTCAAGCCCCTGGCCCGCATCGTCTCCTATGGTGTAGCCGGCGTCGAACCCCGCATCATGGGCATCGGCCCCGTCTATGCCACCGAAAAAGCCCTGCAACGCGCCGGCCTCAGGCTGAGCGATATGGATATCATCGAACTCAACGAAGCCTTCGCCGCCCAATCCCTCGCCTGTACCCGTACCTGGGGCATCCCCGACGATGACCCCCGCCTCAATCCCAATGGCGGCGCCATCGCCCTGGGACACCCCCTCGGCATGTCGGGCGCCCGCATTCTGCTCACGGCAGCCATCGAACTCCACAAACGCAATGCCCGCTACGCTCTCGTCACCATGTGCGTTGGCGTCGGCCAGGGCATGGCCGTCATACTCGAAAAGGCATAATTCCTCCCGCTATGATCTACTCCTTCAAAGGCATCCGCCCCGTCATTGACCCCTCCGCATTCATCCATCCCGAAGCCACCATCATTGGCGATGTAGTCATCGGGAAGGATGTGTATATCGGCGCAGGAGCCGTGTTGCGCGGCGACTGGGGCCGCATCTCCGTAGCCGACGGCTGCAACATCCAGGACAATTGCGTGGTACACGTCTTCCCCGGCAAGGGCACCACTTTTGAAGAAAATGCCCACATTGGCCACGGAGCCATCGTGCATGGGGCACATGTTGGGAAAGACGTGTTGGTGGGCATGCTGGCCGTCATCCTCGACGAAGTCGTCATCGGTGCCGGCTGCATCATTGGCGCCGGCAGCGTCGTCAAAACCGCCGAGCAAATACCTCCCCGCAGCCTGGTCGTGGGCAACCCCGCCCGCATCGTCAAAGAAGTCAGCGATGAAATGCTGAAATGGAAAACCAAAGGCACCGAGCTCTACCAACAACTGGCCCGAGACTGCCACACGAATTTGCAAGCCTGCGAACCCCTCTCAGCCATGCCCGAAGACCGCCCCGAGCCGGAAGAGCTCTACGGTGGTCTCTACGAAGTATGGAAGGTTATTAATCAGAAATAATCACACCAAACCCCGCGCCTTCAACTCAAGGTACTTATTGATCACGCCCACGCTCAAATCTGCAGGCTTGGTGAGCAAGGCCTGAATGCCGTAATTCCGCAGCTTCTGCACCATCTCAAATTTTCCGTGAATGAGATGTTGTGCATGCACGCGGGTGTAAATACCCTCCACGTCTTCT
>JALVES010000080.1 GCA_027030635.1 Saprospiraceae bacterium
ATGATTCAGGAACTTGAGGCCTGAAGCCCGAGTCCCGGCCGGCCAAACTGCCGCTTGCCTGTTGTCCAAGCTTTGACGACCTTTGTGCCTGAACAACAAAAAGACCCGAATCATGAACCTGAACCTGCACGGAAAAAATGCCCTCGTCGGCGGCAGCAGCCGCGGTATCGGACAGGCCGTTGCCATCGAACTTTCCCGCCTGGGCGCCAACGTAACGCTCATCGCCCGCGATGTCAAAAAGCTGACCGATAGCCTGGCGCTCTTGGACCGCTCCTCCGGCCAGGAGCACGACTTTATGGCTGTGGACTACAATGATCGCGAAGACCTCAGACGAAAAATCAGAGGCCTGCTTTTTGAGAAGCCCATTCACATCCTCATCAACAACACGGGAGGACCTCCCGGAGGCGCCCTCATGGAAGCCGATGAAGATGCCTTCCTCGCCGCTTTCAACAACCATCTGCTTTGCAATCACCTCATCACGCGCATGATCCTGCCCGTGATGCAGGAAACCCGCTATGGCCGCATCATCAACATCATCTCCACTTCCGTGAAACAGCCCTTAGACAACCTCGGCGTCTCCAATACCATCCGCGCCGCTGTGGCCAACTGGGCCAAAACCCTGGCCAACGAAGTCGGCCCGGGTAACGTAACGGTCAACAACGTACTCCCCGGAGCTACAGAGACCGACCGCCTCGCAGAAATCATCCAACGCAAAGCAGCCATGACGGGGCTGGACCCCAAAGACATCATGGAGAAAATGAAAGGCAGCATCCCCAAACGCCGTTTCGCCAAACCCGAAGAAATCGCCGCTGCCGTGGCCTTCCTCGCCTCTCCGGCAGCTTCCTACATCCACGGCATCAACCTGCCTGTGGACGGCGGACGAACCAAATGCCTCTGAATTTGAGCATCGCATGAAACTCAACTACAAAGAATTCGGCTCCGGCCCTCCGCTCATCATCCTGCACGGCCTCTTTGGCTCGCTCGACAATTGGCAAACCGTCGCGCGTGAGCTCGCAGAAGACTTTACCGTCTTTGCCCTCGACCTGCGCAACCACGGCCGCTCGCCCCACGATGAAGTGCATACCTATGAGGCCATGTGCGAAGACCTGCTCGAATTCATGGATGAGCATTGGATCTTTGAAACCAGCCTCCTCGGCCATTCCATGGGCGGCAAACTGGCCATGCACTTTGCCCTGCATCAGACAGACAAGGTGGAAAAACTGATCGTCGTGGACATCGCTCCCAAAGCCTATCCCGGCGGGCACGAAATCATCTTCCGCGCCTTGGAAGGCCTGCCGATAGAAGACATCCGCTCCCGTGCCGAGGCAGACGAATGGCTCTCGGGTGCCATCATCAGCACGCCCATCCGGCAGTTCCTTCTCAAAAACCTCAAACGCACCAAAGACGGGCGCTTCGCCTGGAAACCCAATATCGAAGTCCTGCACCGAAATTACGACGAAATTTTGCGCGAAATCGCCCCTCCCGATGGCCGGGTCTTCGATAAACCCACACTTTTTGTGCGCGGCGGGCGTTCGGGTTATATCCTCGATGAAGACATCCCCGAAATTAAAAAATGCTTCCCCCGGGCCGAAATACGCACCATCCCTGAAGCCGGCCACTGGGTGCATGCCGAAGCCAGGGAAACCTTCGTCGGGATGGTACGTGCGTTTTTACTAAACCAAACAGCATCATGACAAAAAAGTCAAAATACCTGACCAGCCTGAGCGTGCTTCTGCTCGGCTTTACGACCTTCTTCGAAGGCGATACCTTTGAAATTTCCAAAAACCTGGAAATTTTCGCCAACGTCTATAAAGAATTGCACACCTCTTATGTAGATGAGTTGGAACCCGGTACCATGATGAAGACGGCCATCAACGCCATGGTCTCATCGCTGGACCCCTATACCAACTACTACTCCAGCTCTCAGATTGAAAGCCAACAGGTACATACGGAAGGGCGCTACAGCGGCCTGGGCGCACAGTTTGAGCTGATAGACGGTTATCCCACCATCACGAACGTACACGAAAATTCTCCGGCCCAAGAGGCTGGCCTCCGCCCGGGCGATCAGATTCGCAGCATCAACGGCAAAGATGCCGCAGGCAGAAGCGTGGAGGAAGTGAAGGCCATCGTGGAGGGCTTCCCCGGCACGAAGCTCACGCTTGAAGTGCGCCCGTTTGGCGAAAGCCAAAGCAAAAAAATGGAGATTACCAGAGGTGAAATCCAAATTTCCAACGTGCCCTATTACGGTATGTTGGACGATAAAATCGGCTACATTTCCCTGACGATTTTTACCGCCGGAGCTGCGGGGAACATAGATTATGCCCTCAGGCAACTCAGAAAAGAGCAGCCCAACTTAGAAGGCGTGGTGCTTGACCTGCGCTACAATCCCGGCGGATTGCTCCAGGAGGCCGTGGGGATTTGCGACCTCTTCCTGCCTCCGGGAGAGCAGGTCGTGGCCATGCGGGGCAAGGTGCGCGATCGCGACCGCATCTTTAAAACCCGCCGCCCCGCTTCCGAGCCGGATTTACCCATAGTCGTGCTGGTCAACAGGAAATCGGCTTCGGCCTCGGAAATTGTCTCGGGCAGCCTGCAGGACCTCGACCGCGCCGTCATCATGGGTCAGCGCTCTTTTGGCAAAGGCCTGGTGCAAAATGTGCGCGATGTGGGCTACAACGCCCGCCTCAAGCTGACCACTGCCAAGTACTACATCCCCAGTGGCCGCTGCATCCAGGCCGTTCGCTACGAAAACGGCCAGCCGGTGGATATCCCCGATGAGGAACGAGCCGTGTTTTATACCCGTAACGGCCGCAAAGTACTCGACGGAGGCGGCGTAACACCCGATGTACGCCTGCCCGATTTGACCGAAAC
Source organism: Saprospiraceae bacterium (assembly GCA_027030635.1). GTDB lineage: Bacteria > Bacteroidota > Bacteroidia > Chitinophagales > Saprospiraceae > WGBN01. The sequence continues at coordinate 2,869 of JALVES010000080.1, forward strand.
CCCACTGCTCAAAGCCCTGGAAGAACAGTACATGCTCATGAAGTTTGCCGCGGCTTACACCAAGGGCTTAGACTCCCTGCCGCCGGTTTCCGAATACCACTTTAATGACTGGCCCGCTTTTGAGCGCTTTCTACAGGAGCAAAATTTCAGCTACGAAACCCGGGCAGAAAAGGAAATCCGCCAGGCCGTGGAAGCAGCCGAAGAAGAGGGATTTGACATCAGTGGAGAGGTCTCTGCCTTGCGGCAAAAAATAGAGCGTGCAAAAGCGCAGGCCCTCGAAGATGAAAAACCGCTCATCACCCGCCTGATCGAACAGGAAATCGTCAAACGCTTCTACTTCGAACCGGGAAAAACCGAAATCGCCCTGCGCGACGACCCCGAAATCAAAGCCGCCCGCGAACTGCTGGCCGATAAAGACCGCTATCAGGCCCTGCTGCAGTAAATGGAGAAGCTCCACGGAATCCACGCTTGCCTGCCTCCTTTGAAAAATGGGGCATCAAATTGAACAGGGCTGAAAAACCCGCGAAAACCCGCGTCATCCGCGTCATCCGCGTTCTATCATGTCTCTATCAGTTTCTCGCCAATTAGCCAAAGATAGAGCTTGTCTGCTGTCAAGCCCCAGAGTTCAACTATCCGGATCATAATCCCAAAAAGTTATAACTTTTCAGGATTGTAATCCCAAAAAGTTATATTTTTGCAGTGGCATGTACAAAAGAACCCTGCATACCGTCATAGAAAGTGTTTTGCCTACGGGCAGGGCCATAGTGGTTATGGGGCCGCGACAGGTGGGTAAAACGACTCTTATCAAGAGCATTCTGTCCGGGCAGGATTATCTGTTTCTAAATGCCGATGATCCCGTGGTGAAGGCCAGGCTTACCCATGTGAATACGGCTGAGTTGCGCAGCATCATTGGCAAATACCGCGTGGTGTTTATAGACGAAGCACAGCGCATCCCCGGCATAGGTCTGACGCTAAAATTAATTACAGATGAGTTTCCCGATGTACAGCTTTTCGTCAGCGGCTCGTCTTCTTTTGACCTTGCCGGTACGGTGAGTGAACCTTTGACCGGAAGAAAGTGGGAATACGTCCTGTATCCCGTGAGTTGGGAAGAATACGAAGACAAGCACGGATATCTGTTCGCAGAACAGCAGTTGGAAAATCGCCTTTTGTATGGCTTTTATCCGGAAGTGCTCAACCATCCCGGAGAAGAACGCATGTATTTGGAGGAACTCGTCAACAGCTATTTGTATCGCGATATACTGGCTTATGGCGAGATCCGCAAACCGGACTTGCTCGAAAAACTGCTTGAGGCATTGGCCCTGCAGGTCGGTAGCGAAGTGAGTTATCACGAGTTGGCCCAATTGTGCGGCATAGACCAGAAAACCGTTCAGAAGTATATCGCTTTGTTGGAAAAAGGGTTTGTGATTTTCAGGTTGAGAAGTTACAGCAGAAATTTGCGCAATGAAATCAAGCGAAACCGGAAAATTTATTTCTACGACAATGGCATACGAAATGCCGTGATAGGCAATTTTACCGACCTGAATTTGCGACAAGACAAAGGCGCCTTGTGGGAGAATTTTCTCATTTCAGAGCGCCTTAAACAAAATCAATATAAACAAACCTACGCCAAAATGTTCTTTTGGCGCACCAAACAGCAACAGGAGGTTGACCTGGTCGAGCTCAAAGACGGAAAAATTACGGGCTTTGAGTTTAAGTGGAAAGCCAAACCTCATACCCGCCTCAGCCGAACTTTCTTAAAAAACTATCAGGCTGAAGAAAAAATTATAGACCGAAGCAATTTTAGGGAATTTGTTGTTTTGTAACGATCTGTCAGGGGGTGGGGGAGCTTCCTTAA
>JALVES010000081.1 GCA_027030635.1 Saprospiraceae bacterium
CGGCGTTCTTTGTTTTCAAATTTCGCACACTCGGGCTTGAGCTGAAACTGCAGGTCCGGGCGCAAGTGGCTTTCGGGCAGGGCCGGAAGCAAAGCGGTGGGTACAAAGGCTATCTCTGCCTGAGCTCTGCGCAATTCCCGATCTTTTTCTGCAAAGGGCTCTTCGCTTGCCTGAGAAGGCGAAGAAGAGACATCCGTTTGTGTTGCAGAACGCTGCATCGAAGTAAAATCCTGATCTGCGTATATTTTGGTTTCGGCTTGAGCAGGTGCAGGAGAAGCTGCCCTTTTTTCTTTCCTGCCGCTTGTCGTTTGTAGAGGCGTAGTTGATTTTGAATGGAAAACTTCAGTAGTGTGAGATGAGTTGCCGGATTTTGAAACAGATGCCTTTTCGGCTTGATCGGAGGCGGTTTCCTTTTGATTTGCAGCCTGGTCTTCGGATAAGCGTTTTGTCGGCGTTTCGGATAGACTTGCCTGGGTATTGTTCTGATATTTTTCGCTTGGAACGGCTTTTGGGGGAGTGTCTTTTATATGAATTTCCTGGTTCTCACTTCGGTTGAGCAGGCCATACCAAAGGCCAAAGGCTAATAGTAAGGCTGCCGCTGCGAGCATTGCACGCGAGGCAAGACTGCCTCCAAAAACGGGCGCTCTGTGCTTGCGGCGCTTCAGCACATCATCCAAAAGGTGCTCAGGTACGGGTGATTTATAGTCTTTCAGTCTTCGTCTTATCTCCCGATCAAAGGGGTCTGTGCTCATAATAGTCTTTTTTTAATGCCAGGACTTTTTTCTTCAGTATGTTCCGCGCTTTGACCAATTGGGAGCGCGAGGTGCTTTCTTTGATGCCGAGCTTCTCGGCTATTTCTCTGTGGCTGTAACCTTCGATCACAGCCAGGTTAAAAATGACCCGATAGCCTTCCGGCAAATCCTGTATGAGCCGAATGAGTTCTTCTTCGCTCAATACGGATATTGCTTCGGGCTCCACCGACTGATCGCAGCCCGGGTCTATGCCAATTTTTTCCTTTTGGAAACTGCTCTTGTTGCAGTTCTTTAAGGAAGTATGTACGGCAATTTTATTCAACCAACCCTCAAAGGAACCTTTATACTCAAAATTCTTCAGCTTGTCGAAGATTCTTATGAAGGTGTCTTGCAGCAAATCCTCGGCCTCCATGTCATGACGGGCATAACGCCGGCAAATGCTCAGCAACCTGCCGGCATGACGTCGCCACAATTCTTCCTGGCAGCTTCGGTCTTCGCGAATGCATCCTTCAATAAGTTCTCTTTCAGTCACCCAAAGAATGTTTAGAAATCCCCCCTGCGAGCCATTGTTTCAAATAGCTGCACAGGCCAATACCCGAAGCCTGGGGGCTTTCCGCTATAAAGAGGATACTCCCAAACCTCAAAATGCTGCTTAAAGATAAGTAAATTTCTTTGTTTATATCACTTTTCGGGAGTTTGGCTATATTTTTGCATTTCAATTTTTGATGAAAATGAGAAAAAAACTACTCTTTCTGCTGCCGGCTGTTTTTGTCATTTGCTCTCTCAGAGCTACGACTTACTACGGCACGCCCTCTGATTACACCTCTTACTTTTCTCTTCTGCAGCCGGGCGACAGCCTGCTCCTCGAAGCAGGCGATTACTACGATCGCATGAACCTGGACGACATCGTCGGTACCGAGAGCGCTCCCATCGTCATCAGCGGGCCGGCTTCGGGGGCTTCTGCCATCCTCTACGGAGATGCCTGTTGCAATACCGTGAGCATAGAGCGCTGTGCTTATCTGACCATCTCCAATCTGGTGCTCGATGGCCAGGACATTCCCTACATTGATGCCGTGAAGGCCGAGGGCACTTCCGGCAATTGGGCCCATCACATCACCATTGAAAACCTGCTCATCATCCACCACGGGGGCGCTTCTTTGACCGTAGGCATCAGCACCAAATGTCCCGCCTGGAATTGGGTCATTCGCCACAACACGCTCATTGAGCCCGGTGTGGGGTTATACCTCGGCAACAGCGATGGCACGGCTCCTTTCGTAGCGGGCCTGGTAGAATACAACCTCGTGCTAAATCCCCGCCGCTATTGCATGCAAATTAAGCATCAGAACGTCGGCACCCGCGATGTGGCAGGCATGCCCACCGAGGCCCATACGACCATTCGCTACAACGTCTTTTCCCGGGACGAGGGCAGCGACCCCGATACACCCCGCCCCAATTTGCTGGTGGGCGCTTTCCCCGCTTCGGGCTCCGGCTCTGACGATTATTATGAAATTTACGGCAACTTCCTCTGGCAAAACCCCAATGAGGGCCTCTTTCAGGGCACGGGCAACCTGGCCTTTTACGACAACCTGCTCGTCAATTACTACAGCAACGGCTGGGGCGTCCTCAGCTTCCCCCACAACGACTTTGCGCCCCGCGAAGTGCATTATTTCCACAACACCATCTACACCACTTCCTACGGCATTGAGATGTACAATGTGGATGCTGCTTATGAGCAAAACGTTACCGGCAACGCCATCTTCGCCCCCATTGCCCTGCAATTGGACAGCGATGTAAACTCAGACAACAACCTCCTGCCCGACCCTCCCGAGCTGATAACCGAGTTCTTACAAGACCCGTACAGCCCCCTCGGCCAGGCCGATTATCGCCCGGCTCCGGGATATATGCAGGCCGACCCCGCCATTGACCTTTCGCTTTTTACGCAGTATGAGCGTTACAATCGCGATTTTGAAGGGCATCTGCGAGATGGGGGATACTACGGCGCTTACCTCCCTTCCGACGAGCTTTTGTGGGCACCCGATCTCGAAATTCGCCCCGAGGTAGGGCTGCTCCCCGTCAGCGTTTTGGAGCTTTATCCGGCCGAAAAATTCTATTTGAGAGTGCATCCCAATCCGGTGCGTGGAGATTTTTTGAGCCTTTCGGCAAATATCCCGACGGCCGGCGTCCTTCGCCTGAGCTTATCGGACATCAACGGCCGCATACTCCTGACGCAGAGCGAGGAGGTCGCCCCTGGCCTGTGGGAAGGGCAAGTCGCGTTATCGCATTTGCCGAAAGGCTATTATTTCCTCTCCTGGACTACGGAAAGCAGCCACGGCAGTGTAAAAATCATCAGGAATTGAGGCTGAATCGCTTTTTGGCATACCACATATAGCCGGCAGCAATGAGCAACATACCGGTGGCAACAAAGCCAAAGGCCGTGCTCAACGTATAGCGCATGGTGATGGGTGCCAGCAGCAGCGGCGAGGAAAACTGGCCGAGAAAAAAGGCCGAGCTCATGCGCCCCATGGCTCTCCCACGCCGGGTTTCGGGGATGATGTCGAGTATCCACAGGCCGGGGTTGGGCATGAGCAGGCCCACACCAAAGCCGGTTACTACCATGCCCAATAAGACGCTGTACCAGCCTATGGCAAGAGCCGTGAAGCCGTACCCCAGGGCCGTGATGAAAAAGGCCAGGGCATACATCTGCGAAAAGTGAAACCGCCTGCGCAAAGGGCTGTACATCAGCGAACCGAGGGCTGCCGACAAAGTGCCCGTAACGATGGCCAGCGCAGCATAAACAGGCGAAGGCACGCCCAACTCCCGCAGCAAAAAGGGCAGTTGTACCGGTATCATAAAAAAGGCTGCCATGGTTACAAAAGCCGTGGCGAGGATGAGCATGAAAAGCCGCTTGTCATAAGTTTCGGCCGTATCGCACAGCTCGTCTTCCGCACTGCGGTCAGGCTCGTGCATCCAGGCTATGACCATAGGCAGTACCAAAAGTCCCAGACCATAAATCAGGAAGGGATCGTGCCAGTCGTATTCGGAAAGCCAGCCCGCCAAGGCGATGAAAACCATGCCGCCAAGGGCCATGAAAGCGCTTTGCAGGCTCATGTAGCGATCGCGCTCTGCCCCGCAGAAATAATCGCCTGCCAGAGTGGTAACAATGGGCATGATAAAGGCTACGGATAAACCGAGGAAAATTCTGCCGGCCACCAACGGCCACAAGTCGTTGAAGAAAAAACCCGAACTGCCCGCCAGCACGTACAGCAAGATGGCGGCTTTCAGCAGCCTGATGCGTCCGTAGCGGTCTATGAGCGCGCCCGCTATGGGGCTGAGCAGGGCAATAAACAGGGCCGGCAGCGTCAACAGCATTTTGGAGATGAAATCTGCCTGCTGGTAGCCCGACAAGGCCTGGCTGATTTTGGGCAAAGCCGGGCCAATGATGGCACTGGAAAGAGCCGTCAGCGTAGCTGTCATCAGCAAGGCGATTTTGAGTTTTGTCTTGCGCATAAAAATCTCCTTTTGAGGGCATCGCCCCCACTCCCCGAAATGCCGTAAAAATACAGCCTGCAAAATACGCCCTTTTGGGTCTTTTTCGTTCATAAACCGAAGTTTTCGCAGCATGCCCATACGCTATGCCTAATATCCGGAAATTCTCTTATTATAGCGCGGTCAAATTTTTACTAAACGCAAAGCGCCAAAACCCTTACTTTTGAGCCGTACTTTTGATCACACAAAAACCATTTCCCCAGTGAAAGAAAAACCCATGAGATCTTTGTTCGTCCTTTTTGTTGTTGCCTTTTTCTCTCTGAGCAGCCTGCAGGCTCAGGAGCCCGTTTATACCGTTTATCTCGGCACTTTTTTGGATGCCCAAAAGAGCAACTTTGAGCCCTTGGAGTCCCTGGGCTTTTTGTATGCCGATGAAATGAGCAACAACCTGAGTAAGGTCTTTATCGGAGGCTATACCTCTAAAGCAGCCGGCGATGCCGTGGCTGTGGCAGCCCGCAAAAAAGGGTATATGGACGCCACCGTGGTGGAGTTGAAAACCCAGGATTCTCCCAAAGCTGCCGTGGTGCAACTGGGTATCAAAAACGCCCGCAAAAAGATAGATTGGAGCGAATTTTCCAAAGCCGGGAAAATTTACTTCATCCTGCGCAACGATCAGGTCAAAGTCGTTACGGGCATTTTTCCCTCTATGGCTTCTGCTCAATCGGCCGTTGGCGAATTGAGGAAGCGGGGATATAAAGATGCTTTCGCAAAATCCGTTCCGGAGGTGTTGCTGCACGAGCTGAACGGCTTTGTGCTGGGCAAGCCCGCAGCTACGCAGGAGGGCATGTTTGGCGAAGAGCCCGTAGCTGCGAAGACTTCGGTGCCTGCCGATGTGCCCGTGTCTTACGATTTTGAGGCCGGCGGGCCTGTGGTCATCAAATCTCCCACGGCGCCGGAGGCTGAGCACTATACGCCGCCGGCACAAAGCGATCTCTTGTATCGTCCCGAAATTCGCACGAAGGTGAAACGCGGTTCGGCCTTGCAGTTGCAGAAAATTCTCAAGCGACTCGGCTATTACAGCAGCAGTTTAGACGGTTATTACGGCCGTGGCACTGCCGGAGCTTACGACAAAGCGCTAAAAGAGCTGCCGGCGCTGAAGAAATACAGCGTTCTTGCCAACCACTTGGATGAGTTGAATGCCGCAGAAAAAGAGGATGGCCTGCAATATTACATCAATACCCTGCCGGATGATCCGGCCCATGCCTTGTCAGGCTTGTCGGCCTCTTCCGAGCCTTTGGCGAAAGCCTATCGCGCTTATTGGTCGTTTGTTACGCGGGGCCCGAGCCGTGAAGTCAATGATCTGATGAACGCCGCCGTTCACCAGGCTTATGCCGACCCCAAGACACCGGTGCCTTCGCGCTTTGACCCTGCAGCCACCTATGCTTATGCCAATCTCTCGCAGTTGATTCTGCATCTGAGCTACATCCATCGCGCAGTGGGGAAGTCCATCGCTGCTCCCTGCTGGCTGTTTCAACGCCACCCCAAAGAAGCGCTGAGCGCTTTTGAGCCCGAGGGCAGCATGACACAGGCCGATTATCGCATCCAGGCCTGTGCCGGCTTCGACCAGTGGCCCGAAGTACGCTTGCTCATAGCCATAGGCGAAGACCTCAACGCCATGAGCCCTCCGGCGCCGGATGTACTGGCCAATGCCCGCTCCCGCCAGACGCGCTACCTGCTCTCTCCCAAGCCTCTGCCTGCTTCGCAAACAGCCGATCTGCAGGCCCGTCAAAAGCGCCTCATCTCCAATTTGGATGTTTGGGCAGGCAAAGACCCTCTGCATCAGAAGATCGTTACGGCCTTTAAAATCAGCTATTACCAAACGCAGGTGCTGCTCGAAGATTTCTACATGGACAAAGACCTGAATCCAGATCAGGCCAAGGGCCTGGCCCTGGGCACCTTAGATGCCATTGTAGAGCCTTATGTGATTCGGTTTTTGAAGTGAACGCTTATTTCACAGCATTAAATCGCAGATCCAGCCGGCTGCTGATGCTTTGAGAAGGTGTTTTGGCGAGTCGGAACCACAATTGGATGTTGACCTTATCCTCGGTGAGCCATTCTTTGAGGTCGGGTTCATTGGGTACGAGGTCGAAATCGCTGCCGAGGGTTTGGGTGGGGAATTTCCAGTAAAAGGCTTCTTTGCCGCATTTAAACTCCCTGTCGCCCTCGGGGCAGACCTGTACCGCAATTTCCCAAAAGATGTCTTCGTAGCTTTCTCCGAAGATGGAGCGGATAAAGGCCTTCCCCGGCAGAATGGCTTTGACGTCGGCAGCCTCAAACCCATAGGTGCCTGCCAACTCTTCAAAATGCGTGGGCACATTGTCGAAGAAAAAGTAGTAAGTATCTAAGGTGCTGGAGCCGGCTTCGATGTTGAATTCCAGAGAGCTGAGCGGCAGCTCGAAGAGCAGCTCAAACTTGTCTTTGCGACAGGAGAAGATGCCGAGAAGGGCCAGAAAAAAGAGGAGGGTTGTCTTTACGCGCATAGCGGGAGTTTTGCTTTAAGAACGCAGGCCGGGAAATTTTCGTTTGTCGGCTTGTTTGCATTAAAACAGCGCCATTTGACAAAACCTTTTTGCTTTTCATTGTTTTTTTATGCAAAAGGGTAAGATGACCTCTGTGGTACAGATATCCATTTGGGCATTTGGGTAGCGCAAAGCCGCCGCTCAAAAGCCTTTGACATTTTTTTCACTTAAAATTTTGAGAATCATGAAACAAAAAATTACGCTCTTTGTGTTGACTTTTTTGATGTTGAGCACAGTTGCCTTTGCGCAAAGAAACTTTTCTTCCAATCTCCACGAGAGTGCTGCCAAGACGGGCATGAGCCATCATGTATGGAACTCTTTGAGGCCTCAGCACGCAGTTGTCCCTGCTCAAAACAGCATGTTCCGCTCTTTGGACACTAAGCTGGGCCTGGACAGTTTGGTGGTTTCTGTTTATGATGCTAATTTGGCTGTCTGGATGCCCGGTAACAAAGAATGGCATACTTATGATGCAGATGGGCATGAAACGCTGTTTACGCTTTTCTATTGGAATGCTGATTTGAATGACTGGATGCCGGACGGTAAAACCGGATACGAGTATGATGCAGACGGCCGTTTGTCGGTGGATTCCAGTTTTTATTTCGATTCTGATAGTACACAGTGGTTTATCATTGACAAAAATGTTTACACTTATGATGCAGACGGGAAGTTGATGCAAAAAGTCAATTACTATTGGGATGCAAACAGCTCGCAGTGGGAACCTACGGAGCAGAGTTCATACAGCTACAATGCAGATGGCAGCATAGATGTCATTTCTACTTCGTACTGGGTAGGCAGCTGGGTGGATGGCAGCGAGGAAGCCTACATCTATGATGGCGATGGCAATCTGACGGAAATCGTTTCATCTTATTGGGACGGTTTTTCCTGGGAGCCCGATTCCCGTGAGCTTTTCGGTTACAATGCCGACGGGCAATGGACGGAGTATATTACCCAGTATTGGGATTTTGATCTCCAAGACTGGGCGAATGACGAAAAAGAGGAATACATCTATGATGCAGCCGGAGATGTCATGGAAAATTTTACCTATGGCTGGGATATAGTCACTCAGACCTGGATGTCTGTCAGCAAGCTGGATCTTGTACATGATACAGACTACTCAGCCCAGGATTTGTTGATACCCATTGTTTATGAGGAAGATGCCCCTCACTTTTTTACTCACAAATTGGACAACGCACAGCTTTATAACTGGGATGAAGACCTCGGCTGGCAGGTCTTTTTGAATGTGGATTTGTACTATTCAGAGTACGTCTTTACTGGCACTTCCGAGCCTGAGGCGAAAGAGTTGGGCGTTTTCCCCAATCCCGCTTCCGATCATATTTCGCTGCAACTTCCCGATGATTTTACAGAGGGCATTTTCCGCGTATTTGATGCGCAGGGCCGCCAGGTTTTGGTGCAGGAGTTGCAAGGCTCCGGAGAAATCAGTGTGGCCGGCTTGCGCTCCGGACTGTACTTCTACACCCTCGGAGGAGACGAGCGAAAGATGTACGGCAAGTTTGTGAAGGAATAAACTCCCTTTCCATATTTTGCGGGGGCCCCCTGAGCGTAGTCGAAGGGGCGCCCCCGCATTTATTTTACGGACGGACGCTCAGGCGTCCGTTTTTCTTATCGGCGGATAAATGACATCTGTCAGATAAAGGCCCCGGGCGGGCACGCTCCATGCCTGGGGCAGGCGTGTTTGTTCGTCTAAGGCTTTTTGCAGTTCTTCTATGGAGAGTTTACCCAGGCCCGCTTGCAGGCAGGCGCCCACGATGAGGCGCACCATACCGCGCAGGAAGCGATTGGCGCTTATGCTAAAGCGCAGTTGGCCGGTTTGGGGCTTGCGTTCCCAGGAGATGTGGTGCAGTTGGCATTTCATGTGACGGGCATCGCTGTTGCTCTTGCAAAAAGGGTAAAAGGCGTCGTACTGCATGATGAGGCGTCCGGCCTGTTGCAATTTGGCGAAAGCCAAATCCTTACAAAAGGGAAAGTGGTAGCTCAGGTTTTGGAGGAAGGGGTCTTTGTGGCAGTGTATGCGATACTCATAGCTTCGCTCCAGGGCACTGAAGCGGGCATGCATCTCATCGGGCACGGGCAACAAAGCGTGCAGCGCTATGTCGGGGGGCAAAAAGCGATTGGCGCGGTGCAGGAAATTCTCGGGCAGGGGCTCTGCTACATCTAAGTGAGCCACGTAATAGCTCGCGTGTACGCCTGCGTCTGTGCGGCCGCAGCCGACAAGCTCAACTTTTTGACGGAGTAGCGTGGAGAATGCGTATTCCAACTCCCCCTGCACGCTGCGCGCCTGGGGCTGCTTCTGCCAACCGGAGAAGGGCGTGCCGAGGTAAGAGAGCTCGAGGAAGTAGCGCATCTGTTGCTGATTGAAGGGGGATGAGTCTTTTGCTGTTGCAAAGAAAAGGTTTTATGAGTTTGCGAGGTAGAGCTTTTCGATTTCCTTTTGATAGCGTTCCTCAATTTTGTGCCGGACAATTTTCATGGTGGGCGTCAGGAGGCCCTCTTCTGTGGTCCATTCATCGGCGATGAGGAGGAAATGCCGGATGCGTTCGTGGGGTTCGAAATCCTCATTGATTTTCTCGACCACCTTGTGCATGTGCTGTTGCACTTTGAGGTTGTGAACCATGTAAGCCGGTGCTGTCCAGTGGATGTCGTTTTCTTCGCACCATTGTTGAAGGAGGGGAAAGCAGGGGGTGATGAGCGCTATGGGGAAGGGGCGCCCCGAGCCCAGTGCCATGCATTGCTCTATCCAGGGGGAGCGCTTGAGTCGTTCTTCAATTTTTTGAGGGGAGATGTATTTGCCAGAGGAGGTTTTAAAGAGGTCTTTGATGCGCCCGGTGATTTGCAGGAAGCGCCCTTTGACCCAGCGGCCGCGGTCGCCGGTGTGGAACCAGCCTTCTTCGTCTATGGCGGCCGCGGTTTCTTTAGGCAGTTTGTGGTAGCCCAGCATGACGTTGGGGCCCCGCACACAAATTTCGCCTTCGCCGGAGGGGTCGTCTATGCGCACTTCCACGCCGGGTATGGGCACGCCCACCGTGCCGAAGCGATACATGCCGCGGTTGAATTGGTTGAAAGCAATGACCGGAGAGGTTTCCGTCAGGCCATAGCCTTCGCGCAGTTCGATGCCGGCTGCAGAGAAGAGGCAGGCCAGCTCCATTTGCAGGGGGGCCGCACCTACGAAGATTCCCTTCAGGCTTCCGCCAAATAAACGCCGCCACTTGTGATAAACCAGAAGGCTCAGCGCTTTGTGGTGCAGCCAATAGAGCGGATTGCGCAGTTTTTTGCCTCTGTGCCTGCGCCCGAATTTGAGGGCATGCATCATCAGTTTACGTCCAATCCAGGATTTATGCAGGGCGGCATCTGTGATCTTTTTTTGTACTTTTTCCAGAAGCCGGGGCACGCTGGTAAAGTAATGGGGACGCACATCCTGCATGTCCCTGAGCAACTGGTCCATGCTTTTGGTGTAATAGATCGAGGCCCCCACCGCCATATAGGCATAGGAGACCATGCGCTCAAAGACGTGGCTGAGAGGCAGGTAAGAGACCACGCGATGGCGGGCATTGACGGGGATGAGCGCGATGGTCGCTTTGATGTTGCTGACGATGTTTTTGTGGGAGAGTAAGACGCCTTTGGGCCGGCCCGTAGTGCCGGAGGTATAGATGATGGTGCAGGGATCGTCTTCGTGAATGACGCCGCGATAAGTGTCTAAGTCGGCGAGATGCTTTTCCAGAGGTGTGGTGGCGATGTCTTCGAGGGAGGAAGCGCCTTCCAGGGGCGTCAGCCCATAGACTTCTTTAAGCCCGGGCACTTGCGTGGCAGCCCGGCGGGCTTTGGCCAGCAAATCTTTGCCTGAGACAAAGCAGTAAATGGCTTCCGAATCGCGCAGGATGAATTCCAAATCGCCTTGTGTAGTGGTGGCATGTATGGGCACCACCAAAACGCCGATGTGGTGCAATGCCATGTCGAGGATGTTCCAATGGGCGCTGCCGTGATCGGCGAGCATAGCGACTTTTTGACCTTTTTTGAGGCCGAGATCGAGCAAACCTGCAGCGCAGCGCTGAATTTCCTCGATCAGTTGTTGGGTGGAAAAGCGCTCCCAGCGCCCCAGTTTTCGGTGGGCAATGGCCGTTTTTTGCGGGTATTTGGCCGCCTGGTAAGGCAAAATGTCGAACAGGCGCCTGAAGTCTTTCATGTCATTGCTTGTTGGGCAAATATTGCCTTTTGTTTAAGTTGGTTGTATCGCTATGGCAGAGCAAGATAGTGAAAAATCTGAATATGGAGCTATGCTCAAAGCACAGGAGTTTGAGTGGTCTTCGACACCCAAACTCCCGGGTCAGCGACCTTGCATCTCCTCTGCCATCCAGTCCAGGTATTCCCTGAGTTTTCCCGCGAGGAAATAGGGCAGATTGAGCAGATAGTAGGGTTTATGAGCTGTAATGGTCTTTGTTTTTTGCAGAAGAAGGGGGCCTTTGTACATGCGTACAGCCATTTGATGCGGAGCCCGCTCCATGAATTGATGCAGAGAGCGCAGCCTTCCGGTTTTTCCGCTTTTTACTTCTATGGGGATGATTTTCCCTTTGTGAACGATGACGAAATCCACTTCGGCATCACCGCTTCCTTTATCTCTGACCCAAAAGGAGAAGGGCGGCAAGATGGACTGGTGTTTGGAAGTTATTTCCTGGGCTGCGATTTGTTCAGTGATTCTTGCGCGGTATTTTTCATTCAAGTCGCTGATATGCAGGAGTTCCTCCTGCCAGTGATTGTAGTAATTGACCAGGCCGGTATCACACCAAAAGAGCTTTGGAGCTTTTTTGTAGTCCGGTTTGAGCGGAAGTTGAGTTTCTGTTGTAGGGTATATCAGATGCAGCAGAAAGGCCTTTTCCAAAGCTCTAAAAGCTTCCGAGACTTCTCGCGAGCGGTAAGAAGATGCTCCGAAGTTTTGAAATTTAATGCGGCTTCCCACCTCGGCAAATCCTGTATGGATGATGTGTCTCAGCACTTTTTTTTGCGTGGGATTTTTGCCGTATTTTTCCACATCCTGCAAGTAGCCCGAAATGAGTCCGTCATATTTTGCTGATAGTTGAAGAATGTCCTTTCTGTCTATGTAGGTTTGTAGAATTTCAGGCATCCCTCCGATCATGGCATAGGTGTGGAATACTTCAAAGAGCGGAGTGGTTGCAAAATCATTGAGGGGTATTTTCTGATACTCTTGAAGCAGTGTTTCAGCTTCGGTCGTCATGAGGTACTCCTCAAAACTGACGGGGTAAATATTCAGGTATTCGACCCTTCCTACGGGAAAGCTTTCTTTGAATTCCAATAAGGTCTCGAGCAATGAGCCGGCAGCTATGGTTTTCAGACTTGGATGTTCTTCATACAGATACCGCAACTGTTTGATTGCTGTGGGCGAATACTGTATCTCGTCCAGAAATAGAAGGGTGTGTTCGGGCTCCCAGGGAATGCGGGCCTGCAGGAAAAGGCTTTGCAGTAGTTTGTCCAGATTTTTTTGTTGCTCAAAAAGCTGCCGGTTTTCTTCTTTCTCCAGATTAATTTCGAGAAAGTACTTGAAGCGTTTCCCGAATTCGCGGGCAATCCAGGTTTTCCCTGTTTGTCTCGCTCCTCTCAGGACTATAGGTTTCCTGTCGGAGCGTTTGACCCATTTTTCGAGCTCCTGAAGTGCTGTTCTGGCAATCATTTGGCGGTGTATTTACCGCAAATGTAACATTTTACACCATATTTGTTACAAAGTTTGTAATATTTTACACCATATTTAAGCCAAGAGAGGGGGTGCGTGCTTTGCACGCCCCCCCTCTCTATAAAAAAGAGGAGTGCTTCGCACTCCTCTTTTTTATAGAGAGGCTTGCAATTTGATTTGCAGGCCAATTTGATCATTGATGAGCCGGTCTTTAGCCGTACCGATGATACCGGATTTGTAGGTGATGCCCCATTGCGTGCGGTCAATGGTGAATTTGGGCGTTTCGACCTCTACATAGGTTTCGGCGACCTGTACTTTGGCGGGGATGCTGATGCTTTTGGTGATGCCTTTGATGGTGAGGTTTCCGGTGATGAGGTAGTTGGCGTCTTCGCGTCCGGCTAAGGGTTTGGCATCTGTGATGACGAAGGTAGCCGTAGGGAATTGCCCGGCGTCAAAGAAATCCGAAGAGCGCAGGTGGTTTTGGAGGTCTTCTTTGTCCTGGCCTTCCTGGTCGGTGTTTTCGATGCTGTTCATATCTATGATGAACTCTCCGCCGGAGATTTTTCCGTTGGCCATTTGCAGGTGGCCTTTTTGGAGTTTGATGATGCCCGTATGGCCTCCTCCGGGTTTGGTACCCTCCCAGAAGATTCGGGCGTTATCGGCATCTACGGTCAGTTTGGCAGAGTTTTCTGCAGGGCTGTCTTGTTGCTCATTTTGTTGTGCTTCGGAGGCTTCTACCTGCTCGCCTTCGGGAGCTTGAGAGCAGGAGGCTGCAAAAAGGAGCAGGCTAAAGAGAAGGAAGAAAGTGCTAAGTCGCTGCATGGATGAAATGGTTTAAGTGATTTTGGTGATTTGTCGTGCTTTGTACTAATACATTCTTGCCCATTAAAAGGTTTTGCGTAATTTTAGGCAAAATTAGAAAAGGCGGTGTCTTTCGCCTTTTACGGTGGCAGTTTGTATGGCAAGCTGTTTTAATTCTGGAAAACAAAAAAGAAACTATGAAGTCTGTTTACTCTTTGCGCTTGTTTAAACGCGTGCCCGCATACCTTTGGGCTTTTTTGCTATTGCCTTTTTCGGCTTTGGCTCAGGTAACACCTGAGGCGGGTACTGTGGAGTGTTTCCTGGTGGGCTCCGGAGGTCTGTTTGTGGATCAGGGAGGTCAGGGTGGCAGCAGCGATTCGCAGGGCGCACCCGGCAATTACGACAATTGCGATTGCGTAACTACGACGACTCTTTGCCCCGTAGATGGCTCGGCCTTGACTGTGGATTTTACGGCTTTTGGAGTAGGCGCTGCCTTTGACTGGCTGGTGATTCTGGATGGCGACAATCCCGATGGAGAGACTTATCCGTATTCTATTTTGGCTGACCCCGGTAATGCCGCTTTGCAGTTGTTCAACAACTCCAATGGCAGCTCTGCTTATGGCGGAGCCGACAACTATGGTGCAGGCTTACAGCAGGGCGTGGGGAACTTATTGCAAATGGACGTTACGAGCTATACGGCGAGCAATGCCACGGGCTGCCTGACCTTTGTATTCAGAGCTTCCGGCACTTTGGATAACCTGGGCTGGGAAGCCGCGCTTTCCACTGCAGACGGAGCCGGTCATCCGGGCGATGACATAAGCTGTGATGTAAACATTTCCTGCTTTCCGGTGGGCAATCCTTATGTTTTCAACATTACGCCTGGCGGTGCTGAAGTGAGTTGGAATGAGGTTGCAGGGGCAGAGGCCTACATCGTGGAGTACGGCCCTGCAGGTTTCATTCCCGGCAATGGCATTTTTGTCTCCACTACAGAGACCGGTTTTACCCTGGAAAATCTCGAAGAATATACCGCCTATGACGTTTACATTTATACAGACTGCGGCAACGGCGAGCTGAGCCTTCCGGCAGGCCCGCTCAACTTCCAAACGCCCTGGCTGAACCCGCCGACGACTTGTACTTATTCTTTGGACTTGTTTGACTCCTTCGGCAATGGCTGGAATGGAGCGCAACTGGAAGTCAATATAGACGGAGATATTCAAATATTTACTCTTTTCAATGGCAGCAGTGCTACTTATACCTTTGACGTATTGGATGGAGTGCCGGTCATCCTGACCTACTCTCCGGGTTCTTTTGAAAATGAGGTCTCTTATGTGATGTACGATTCAGACGGCAATCCGGTCTTTTCAGACGGGCCTTTTCCGGCTACGGGAGAAGTTTACAACAGCCCGGCTTTTTGCCCGGCCTGCCCGGGAATTTCTCCTACGGGGGTAACGGTTTCTAATATAACGGAGAGCACGGCAGACATCTCCTGGACGGACAACGGCGCCGCTCAACAATACGTGGTGGAATACGGCCCTGCGGGTTTTCCCCAGGGTATTGGTCTGACGATGACTACGACTTCTCCTTCGGTTACGCTGACGGGCTTAAACTCGTTTCTGAATTATGAATTTTACATCTATGCCGATTGCGGCGCCGATGGTACGAGCAGCGTGGCAGGGCCTTTCTCCTTCCAGACGATGAGTAGTGGAGGCGGTGGTGCCACTTGTACTTACACCCTGCAACTGCACGATTCCTTTGGCGATGGTTGGAATGGCGCATTCTTAACCGTTGAGCAAAACGGCGTTGCTACGGATTACACCATTGACTTTAGCGGCAATGGCTCCGATGAGACCTATATGGTGGATTTGATCAGCAATTTGCCGGTTACGATTTCCTATTCACCGGGCTTCTTTGAGAGCGAGGTTACTTTTGAGATCCTGGACCCCGACGGAAACATCATCTATGAAGACGGGCCTTTCCCTCAGACGGGCGTCATTTTGGAATTTCTGGCCTGCCCCTCTTGTGCCGGCCCAACCAATTTCCATGTAGAGGATGTGAATGCTGACAATGCCACCTTTGCCTGGGATGTTGCACAGGATGCAGGGGAGTACGTTTTGGAATATGGCACTTTCGGCTTTACGCTCGGCACAGGAACGGCCATGACTTTGACGGATGCGACTTCTGCCACCATCACAGGTTTAGAGGAGAATACGTACTATGACGTTTACCTGAGCTACACCTGTGATGACGGCGAACAGGGCGCACGCCTCGGCCCCATACTCATCCATACGCGTTGGTTTAACGATGTGGGTATTTCCGGCATCTTTTCCCCCACAGAGGCCGATTGCAACCTCAGCGCTGCCGAGCAGGTGGTCGTGGGCATTCACAACTACGGGCAAAATCCACAATCGCTGATTGACTTTTTCTATGCTGTAAACGGCCAAAAGGCTCCCATTCCCTATCCTACAGATGGCTTTTTTACGGGAGTCGTGAGCAATGACAGCACGGAAGTCGTGCCCTTTGAAACGCTATATGACCTTTCTGAACCCGGCTATTACCTCATTGAGGCCTGGACAGCATTGGAGACGGACAGCAACCTGTCTAACGACACTTTCCGCTTAGAAGTGGTAACGGCAGCGCCTTTGCCCCTGGTGGAAGATTTTGAAAGCGGAGCTTTGGATGCAGATTGGTCAACCAGCGCTTTCAATCCGATTTATGCGCCGAACAGCCACAACAACCCCACTTGGGTCTGTGGCGTGAATCTGTATTCTTTCAACAACACCTTTTTCCTGCAGACCAATCGCGTGGGCTCTTTGGGACCGAGTGAAGAACTCAGCTTCGAGTATCGCTATGTGGATTGGTTCGCCGGCACAAACGCCACTATTTTGGGGCCTGATGACAAATTAGAGGTGCAAATCTCCACCGATTGCGAGGCGAGCTGGACGACCGTTTATACCATAGATGCGTCCAATCACACGCCTACAGCCGATTTTACGGAAGTGAGCATAGACCTGTCTCCCTTCGCAGGGCAGGCCATTACAGTGCGCTTCCAGGCCACCTGGGGCTCAGGGGATTACTGGCTGGATTTGGACAACATCAATGTTACCGGCTGCCCTTCCAGTTTTATCCTTTCGGCAAATGTACAGGACGAGAGCAGCGCCGGCGCTGCAGACGGAAGCATCTCTGTGAGCCCGACCATTGGCACGGCTCCTTTCACCTATGTGTGGTCAAATAATGCCATAGGTCCGCTGAACGACAATCTTTCGGCAGGCACTTATTCGGTAACGGTTACGGATGCCAACGGCTGCCAGGAGGTAGCTGCTTATGAAGTAGGTGTAGGTACGGCTGTACAAACACCCGACTTCATCCAACGCCTGTTGGTAGCTCCGAATCCTACGGCAGGACGGGCCGTTGTGGAGTTAAGCCTGTACGAGCCGGCTTCTGTGGAATTGGACGTCTTTACGGCTTTAGCCCAGCCCATAGCGCATTACGAGCCCGGGCAGGGCAAGCAGTTCAGGCAGGAGTTAGACCTCTCCGAGCAGCCTCCGGGCATGTATTATCTGCGAATACGGGCCGGAGAGCAGGTTTACATGGCTAAACTTTTGCTCGCTAAGTAATGTAAGAAATAAAGGAGATGCGATGCATCTCCTTTATTCTTATAAGAGAAAGCGGTTTGGCAAGCTGCATAGATATTATTTGGCATGAGGATAGGCATTGTATGTTACCCGACCTTTGGCGGCTCCGGTGTGCTGGCCACGGAGTTGGGCCTTGCTCTGGCAGAAAAAGGCCATCAGGTGCATTTCATCACTTACCGCCAGCCGGCCCGTCTGAATATTTTCCAGGAAAATGTCTTTTACCACGAAGTCTGTGTGGCGGATTATCCACTCTTTGAGTATCCGCCTTACGATACGGCTCTGGCCAGCAAGTTGGTAGATGTGGCCCGCTTTGAAAAACTGGATTTGCTGCACGTGCATTATGCCCTCCCCCATGCTGCTGTAGCCTATATGGCTAAAAAAATTCTGGAATCTCACGGCATCGCACTACCTGTGGTAACGACTCTGCACGGTACGGATATCACAGTGGTCGGGCATATCCCGACTTTTGCGCCGGTGGTGAAGTTTTCCATTGAGCAATCCGATGGCGTTACGGCTGTCTCTCAAAGCCTGAAAGAGGACACCTATAAGCTATTCGATGTGCAAAAAGACATTCGCGTCATTTACAACTTTGTAGATTTTGACCGCTTCCGCAAATGCAATAAGGACCATTTTAAGAAGGCCATTGCTCCACAGGGAGAGCGCATTCTGGTGCATACCTCCAACTTCAGAAAGGTTAAACGGGTTGATGATGTCATCCGGATATTTCACAAAGTACAGCAAAAAATGCCTGCAAAGCTGTTGCTGATTGGAGACGGCCCGGAGCGACACAACATGGAAGAACTTTGCCGTCAACTCTCGTTATGTGATGACATTCGTTTTCTCGGCAAGCAGGATGCCGTAGAGGAGTTGCTCTGCATTGCCGATTTGTTTTTGCTGCCTTCCGAGCACGAGAGCTTTGGCCTGGCTGCCTTAGAGGCCATGGCCTGTGAAGTTCCCGTCATTTCTTCCAATACCGGCGGCCTGCCGGAAGTCAACATCCACGGGAAAACGGGCTTTCTGGCTCCCGTGGGCGATGTAGATGCCATGGCCGATTATGCTCTGCAAATTCTGGGCTCTGACGAAAATCTGGAGCGCTTCCGTCGTCATGCCCTGGAGCAGGCGCACAGGTTTGACCTTTATCGCATTCTTCCTCAGTACGAGGCCTATTACGAAGAGGTCATTGCCGGCTCCATGGCAGATGTGGAGGCGCCTCGTTCGAGAGTGAATTCATAGCAGGAGGCTAAACGATTCTCTTTTCACTGCGTCATAGTTTTGCAGCGGGTAACTTTTAGGTGTGTAGCCGCGTTCATTTGTAGAGGGATTTGCATCATTTTTGCCGAAAGGCGTAAAATCCCCTGTTCTTATCGTATCTTTGTCGTCAAAAGAGATTCATCATGAAGACTTTACTGCTTTTTAATTTTTTTGGGCCGGAAATGCTGGTCGTATTTTTTGCCATTCTGCTTTTGTTTGGCGGCAAGAAGATTCCCGAGTTGATGCGCGGCATTGGCAAGGGCATTAGCGAGTTCAACCGCGCACGTTCGGCCGTGGAGCACGAGTTGAAGGAGGGTATGAAAGAAGAGGAGCGCAAAAAAACGCTCCCCAAATCAACTGAGGAAGAGGCCTAATCTTTTCTAAATGAAGTTTCCGGAACCACTTCCTGTGCAGGAAGTTGCCCGTCTCACAGGCGCCCGCCTCTTGGGAAACACCGATTTGGTGCTTACAGGTATCAACGAAATTCACAAAGTTGAAGAAGGCGACCTCACTTTTTCTGATGTGGAAAAATACTTCCGCAAGGCGTTGGATTCTGCCGCCTCAGCGGTCATTCTGAACAAGGAGGTGGAGGTTCCTGCCGGCAAGGCTGTGTTGGTTTGTGACAATCCCTTTGAGGCGTATGACTCGCTGGTGAGGCGCTATCGCCCCTTTCGTCCTCTCACGGCCCGCATCAGCGATACGGCCCGCATTCATCCTACGGCTGTGATTGAGCCGGGGGTTGTCATTGGTCATGAGGTGGAAATTGGAGAGGGGTGTTATATCCAGGCTCATGCTTACATTGGCGATTACAGCATCCTCGGCAAGCGGGTGATCGTACAGGCCGGGGCCATCATAGGCAGCGATGCCTTTTATTTCAAAAAAACAGAAGAGGGCTTCCTGCCCTGGCGCACGGGAGGCCGCGTCATACTCGAAGACGAGGTGCAAATAGGCGCCGGCAGCACGATCAACAAAGGCGTCTCCGGCGACACCATCATAGGCGAAGGCTCCAAGCTGGATTGCCAGGTACAAATCGGCCATGGCGTGGTGGTGGGCAAGCGCTGCCTGCTCGCAGCCCAGGTCGGCATAGGCGGCAAAACCATACTCGAAGACGAGGTGGTGCTCTACGGCCAGGTCGGCATTGCACAAAACCTGCACATCGGAAGGGGCGCCGTCATTCTTGCCAAATCAGGCGTTTCCAAAAACCTGGAGGGCGGCAAGGTATATTTCGGCTATCCCGCCTCGGAGGCTTCCGCCAAATATCGCGAACTGGCGGCTTTGCGCCGCTTGCCCGGGTGGATGAGGAAATAGGGTGTAAAAAATTGCCGGATTTAAAAAACTTTTCTTACCTTTGCACCGGATTTGAGAGAAAGAGGGAACCATCGTTCCCTCTTTTTGTTTATTAAATAGCAGCAAAGGGGGCTTTCCCCCAGGTAAACGGAGGTGTTTACGTGGCAGAGCAAAAAATTCGCGATGTGCTTGAGCGCATCCTCAGCAGGGAGCCTTTTACGGATTGCTTTCTGGTTGAGCTAATTCTTCACCCGAACGACAAGTTAGAGGTCTTTATCGAGTGCGAAGGCGGCGTAACCTTCTCTCACTGCAAGCAATTGAGCAGGGCTCTTGAAGAAGTGCTCGACACAGAAGGCTGGCTGGGTGAGCGCTATGTGCTGGAGGTTTCTTCTCCCGGCATAGGCAGGCCTTTGAAGCATCGCCGCCAATACGACCTGAACGTAGGCCGGAAGCTGAAAGTCGAGCTCAAAGATGGTCGCACTTTGATCGGTCGCCTTGTAGGCATGGAGGATGAGCAGCTCAGGCTTCAACCTCTGCCACATAAAGGCAAAGGGAAGAAAGCCACTGCTGCAAAAAAACAAATGGAAGCGGTGGAAATACCTCTGGAAGAGGTCGCTTCCGCAAAAGTACAGGTAGAGTTTTAACCGGCCTGTTGAGTTTTTGAAAACGAGATACGCAGGCCTTGAGATTGAAAGACAAAAAAGTAAACCATGAATCTGGCAGAAACCTTTAATGAGTTTAAAGCGGGAAAAAGCATTGACCGCCCGACTATGGTGCGGGTATTGGAGGATGTTTTTCGCACGCTTATCAAAAAGAAGTACGGTACAGATGAAAATTTCAACGTCATTGTAAACCCCAATGGCGACCTGGAATTGTGGCGCATACGTGAAATCGTGCCCGACGGCGAGGTCATGGACGACCGCGCTCAGATTGCCATTTCAGAAGCCCAAACCATAGATGAAGACTACGAAGTCGGGGAGGATTGCTATGAGCAACTGTACCTCGAAGAGTTTGGCCGCCGCGCCATCATGGCTGCCCGTCAGACGCTGATTTCCCGCATTCTGGAGTTGGAGAAAATTGAAAAATACAAGCGCTATGAGGCGCGTGTAGGCGAGATTGCCATAGGCGAAGTCAACCAAATCCTCAAGCGCGAAATTTTCGTCATTGACGATGCCACCGGCGACGAATTGGTCTTGCCGAGAAACGAGACCATCCGCGGAGATTTCTTCCGCAAAAACGACATCGTCCGGGCCGTTATTCGCAAGGTGGAAATGAAGAACAACAACCCCGTTATCATCATCTCTCGTACAGACAACATGTTCCTCGAAAAGCTGATGGAGCAGGAAGTACCCGAGATCGAAGACGGGCTGATCAGCATCAAAAAGATCGTCCGCATTCCGGGCGAACGGGCCAAGGTGGCAGTAGAGACTTACGACGACCGCATTGACCCCGTCGGCGCCTGTGTAGGTATGAGAGGCTCGCGCATACACAGCATCGTACGCGAGCTGAACAACGAAAACATAGACGTCATCAATTACACCACCAATGAATCGCTGCTCATTCAGCGTGCATTGACGCCGGCTAAAGTCAGCAACATCGAATTGGATACCGAAAACCGCAGGGCAGCCGTCTATCTGGATGCAGACCAGGTATCTCTTGCCATTGGTCGTGGCGGCTCGAACATCAAGCTGGCCAGCAAACTGACCGGCTACGAAATTGACGTCTATCGCAAGCCCAGCGCCAATGAAATGGACGATGTGGATTTGGAAGAATTTGCAGATGAATTGGACGAATGGGTGATTGATACCCTCAAAGGCATCGGTTGTGATACCGCTCGCTCCGTCCTGGAATTGAGCACGGAAGAATTGGCTCGCCGGACAGATCTGGAAGAAGAGACCATTGAGCAAATCCGTGCCATTCTCGAGGCCGAGTTCGAAGAAGAGGAAGAATCTTAAGCGAAACCAACTTGCGTGGCAGATACCTCTGGTATATGCCACGCAAATTTTATACCTTTGTTACAAAATAACCTGACCGCTGAATGGCCAAACGCTTAATAAAAGTTGCAACTGAATTGAATGTGGGCACCTCCACATTGGTGGAATTCCTTAAGGAAAAGGGCTTTGATGTGGAAAACAAGCCCACCACCAAGGTCTCCGAGGAGATGGAGGACCTGCTCTATCGCGAGTTTCAAAAAGACCTCGCCATCAAGCAAAAAGCCGACCAAATGGTGTTGGGGAATGCCCGCACCTCTTCTGCTGAGAAAACGGAAGCAGCCCCGTCTTCTTCTGTCGCAGATATTCTGAAAAAGAAAGCGGTAAGCCAGGAAGCAGCGCCTCCACCCGTCGAGGAGAAGAAGAAAGCTGTGGTTGAAGAGAAACCGGAATCTCCCAAGGTTGAAACTCCGCCCGCAGATAAAAAGGAGGCAAGACCCGAGCCAAAGGAAGAAACTCCCGAGCTTAAAAAAGAAAAAGCAGAGGAACCCGCCACGCCTAAGGTGGTCGTTGAAGCCCCTGAAAAAGAGGGCAGGGAAGAGGAAAAAACTAAAGAAAAAGTCAAGACTGTCAAAAAAGAAGCTCCGAAAAAGAAGCCAAAGAAAGAAGCTAAACCGGTCGCTGAAGCCGAAGAGCAAAAAGCCGGCAGCACCGAAAAAACCGCAGACGAAAAAACGGCTACTCCGACAGTCGAAACCAAGAAGGAAGTTGAGCCCGAGCCCGAGCCTGAAAAGAAAAAAGAGAAGGAAGACGAAACCATCCGGGCTGAGGGCCATGCCCTGCGCGGCTTGAAGATCATGGGCAAAATTGACGTCTCCAAAACGGAGCGAAAACCTGCCAAAAAAGCGGAGAAAAAGAAAGCCGGCGAGAAGAAAAAGGAAAAGAAATCCAAGCCTGTGGCCTCTTCGGATTCCGTGCAGACCAAGCGCAAGCGCCGCCGCCGCGTATCTACTACCCGTGGTGGCAGCGGCCGTGGAAAGAAAGAGGAAGTTAAAGAGGTCATCTCCCAAAAAGAAATTGAAGAGAAAATCAAGGCCACCATGGCCCGCATCTCCGGTGCAGGCAAGAAAAGAGGCCAGAAAATACGCCGCGATAAGCGCGAGCGCCTGCGTGAAAAACAAGAACTGCGCGAGCAAAGCCAGGTTTCTGAAAACTTGCAGGTAACAGAATTTATCACCGTGCAGGAACTGGCCAACCTCATGGAGGTGGAGCCCGCAGAAATCATCACCGTTTGCATGAATGTGGGCATCTTTGCCGGCATCAACCAGCGGTTAGAAAAAGAAATCATCGAGCTTGTAGCTGAAGAGTTTGGCTATCAGGTCGAGTTTATAGATGCGGCAGAAGAACTGGAAACTGAAGAAGAAATCGTAGATGCTCCCGAAGACCTGAAGCCCCGCCCGCCCATCATCACGGTCATGGGGCATGTGGACCATGGTAAAACTTCTTTGCTCGATTACATTCGCAAATCAGATGTAACAGCCAGAGAATCGGGAGGTATTACCCAACACATCGGCGCTTACGAAATAAGTGTAGATACCAAAGAAGGCACGCGAAAGATCACTTTTCTGGATACACCGGGGCACGAAGCCTTTACGGCTATGCGCGCCCGCGGAGCCAAAGTAACCGACATCGCCATCATCATCATTGCTGCCGACGACAGCATCATGCCTCAAACGCGTGAAGCCATCAGCCACGCACAAGCTGCGGGCGTGCCGCTCATCTTTGCCATCAATAAAATAGATAAACCGGGAGCCAAGCCCGAACGCATCAAACAGGAATTGGCAGCCATGAACCTGCTGATCGAAGAATGGGGCGGCGAATATCAATCCCAGGAAATTTCTGCCAAGACAGGGCAGGGCGTTCCCGAGCTGTTGGAAAAAATCCTGCTGGTAGCTGACCTGATGGACCTCAAGGCCAACCCCAACCGCAAAGCCATAGGAACGGTACTCGAAGCCTCTCTGGATAAAGGCCGCGGTTATCTCGCTAAACTGCTGGTGCAAAACGGAACCCTGCGCATCGGCTCGCCCATCGTTGCAGGCCAGCACGCCGGTAAAATCAAAGCGCTTTACAACGAATACGGCACGCGCCTGAAAGAAGCAGGCCCCTCCACGCCCGTCCTGGCACTGGGCCTCCACGGAGCGCCCCAAGCCGGCGAACGCTTCAAAGAAATGGAGACCGAGCAGGAAGCAAGAGCCCTTGCCAATCGCCGTGCTCAAATTGCCCGCGAACAAACCCATCGCGCTACCAAACGCCTCAGCTTAGATGAAATCGGACGCCGCATCGCCTTGGGCGAGTTTAAAGAACTCAACCTCATCGTCAAAGGTGATGTGGATGGCTCTGTGGAAGCATTGGCCGATTCCTTCCTCAAGCTTTCTTACGAGAAAGTGCAAGTCAACATCATCCACAAAGGTGTGGGCCAAATCGTGGAATCGGATGTCCTGCTTGCGTCCGCTTCCGATGCCATCATCGTAGGCTTCCAGGTAAAACCCTCCCTCGCTGCCCGCAAACTGGCCGAACGGGAGCACGTCCAAATACGTACCTACTCCGTCATCTACGAGGCCATCAATGAGATCAAGGATACCATCCACGGCATGCTTGCACCTACCAAAGAAGAACACGTGCTGGCTACACTCGAAGTACAACAGGTATTTAAAATCCGCAAGGTGGGAATGGTGGCAGGTTGCGTCGTGCAGGATGGCAAAATTACCCGCGATGCCAAAGTGCGCGTTATCCGAAATGGCTTGGTCATTTTCCCCAACAAGGAAGGCGTCGAAGCCGAGCTCGGCTCGCTCAAGCGCTTCCAGGAAGATGTCAAAGAAGTCAAAGCCGGACAGGATTGCGGCCTGACGATCAAGAACTTCAATGACGTCAAAGTGGGCGACGTCATTGAAGCCTATGAGATTGTGGAAGTTGAACCGAGCCGTCAATCGTAGTGAAAACGCTGTCAGCTTTCTCTCAAAAGGTTGAAGCAAGCCCCGCCGAATTTCGCAAGCGTTTGCTCCTCGCTTTGATAGCTTTGGTACTGCCCCTTTCCCGTCCGCTTGCCGGCCTGGCAGTGTTTGTGGCGATTTTGCATGAGTTCTTTTCTATGGCAGCTTCTTTGCGCAGAGGGCAAAAGCCGGCCATTCGATTTTCTGCTCCGCTCAAGGTTTCCATGCTTTTGTTTGCGTTCTATTTTGCGAGCCTCTTTTATGCCGATGATTTCATCTTCAGTTGGCATAAGTTGGAGACCAGGCTCTGCCTGCTGTTTTGCCCCCTGCTGTTTGGCCTAAATTACTCGCCTTCGGCGGGGCGGTACATTCCCAAAGCGTTTATCCTCGGCAATTTACTGGCCGTTTTGTACTCGCTTGGGGCTGCAGGCCTGGAGACCTTCAGTACGGGAGTGAACCACTTTCACTACATGAAGTTGAGCGCCTATCTGCATTTGCATCCTACGGTGTTTTCGCTTTATCTCTTTGTGTCCCTCTTTTTTCTGTTGGATGAGTGGGCGCAGTCGGGTGAATTTAAGTGGAAGCCTTTATTGCCTCGCCTTGCTGTTGCGATTTTGTTTTTAGTCTTCATCCTGCTGCTTTCGGCCCGCATGGCTATGATGAGCGGGTTTTTACTTCTCGGCATCTATCTTTTTAGGCTGTTGTATGTGCGCAAGGGTTTTTTGCAAAGCTTTGGGTGGATGTTGTTGGCCTTGACTTTGAGTTCGGCGGCGGCATGGAGCATACCTTCTACCCGTTATCGCTTGCAGGTTTTGTTGCAGGGTGAAGAGCGGGGGAAGCAGGCGCCCAATGTGCGTTGGGAAATTTGGGATGCCGCAACACAACTCGCAGCAAAAGCTCCCCTTTGGGGCTATGGCTTGGGCGATGTGGACACGCTTTTAGTCAACAAGTATGAGGAGCTGGATTACTGCAAACCCTATGGCGAGCGCTACAACGCCCACAACCAGTTTTTACAAACCCTGCTCGCGACCGGCTGGCCCGGGCTTCTCGTCTTTCTGTGCATGCTCTTTCTGGGCTTTCGCCGGCATTTCCCGAAAGGGAGAACAAACAGTCCGGCTCAACAGGGAGAAACGTTTGGCAGGCAACAGGCGTTTAAATCGCCCGGACAGTTGCCGGCACTCTTCTTCATGCTCTTGCTGACCATCAATTTCTCAACCGAAAGTCTGTTGGAAACGCAACAGTCGCTCATCTTTTTTTCGTTTTTTTACAGCTATTTCACCTTTTCCGATTAAACGGCATTTGCCGAAAGGCATCTAAAAGAGCGTTGGGAACAACTTTTGATACCGAAAATTCCGACCAAATTGGAGTACGTAGAAGACCACGGCGTTTCAGTTGATGAGCAGATATTGTACCTCTTGCAGGTCAAAGGCGATTTTGACAAGGGTTTTAAACTGCTGATGGAACAGTATGAAGAGCGCCTCTACTGGCACATCCGTGGTATGGTGAACACCCATGAAAATGCCAACGACGTAGTCCAAAACACCCTGGTAAAAGTGTTCCGAAACATTGCCAAATTCAAAGGGCAGTCAAAGCTCTACACCTGGCTGTATCGCATAGCCACCAACGAAGCGCTGACTTTCCTCAAGAAGGAACAAAGGCGGCATTCCGAAGACCTCGATGGCGAAGAGAAAAACCATCTGAATACGCTACCGGCCAGCAGCTCTGTAGATGGCGAGCAAGCCTGGGAAGCACTGCAAAAGGCCATTGAACAATTGCCTGACAAGCAAAAAACGGTCTTCGTTTTGCGCTATTTCGACGAAATGAGCTATCGCGATATGTCGGAAACGCTGAAAACCTCGGAAGGAGCCCTCAAAGCCTCTTTTCACCACGCTCTCAAAAAGGTTGAAAAATACCTGCGGGAAACAGAACTGTACTGTTAAAATATGCGCAACATGAAAAATAAAGAACTGCATAAAGAACTCAAAGAGCAGGCCCCCATCCTGAGTGAGCTCAAGAAAAAAGGCTATAAGCCTACACTACCCGATGGCTATTTCGAGCAACTTCGCAGAGAAGTGCGGGCGCAATTAGAAACCCCGGCACCTGCAAAGAGCCGGCATGTGCGCAAAATGGCCTTTTCGCCCTTACGCCTCGCTGCATCGGTGAGCCTCCTGATCGGACTTTCCTTCCTGCTCTTTCACTTTCTGAGGATGCCGCAACTTTCGGGAACGGAAAACATAGCCTCAGCCGAAGAAATTGAAGCCTATGTCTTTAGCCATATTGATGAATTTGACGAAGACATGTTGCTCGAGTACTATGTGGCCGATGAAGCAAATGGCAAAGAGGCCGAGAGCGCGACCAAAGAAGAAGACCCTTTCCAGGCCATTCCGGACCAGGAGCTGGATGAGTATCTGGATGACATCTTAGATGACATTGACGAGACCACCCTTGAAAACCTTTTGTAACAAACCACAAAATTTAGAACAATCATGAGAAAGGCACTTTTGTTACTGGCATGTGTACTTGGCTTTGTACACTTACAGGCCCAGCCCGGCCCCGGCGGGCGGAATCATCAAAAGATCGAAGCCATGCGCGTCAGCTTCATTACTACAGAGATGCAACTGACCCCCGAAGAAGCTGAAAAGTTTTGGCCCATTTATAACGAATACCGGGAAAAGGTGAAGGCCATTCGCCAATCCGGAAATGAACTGGACAAGCCCGTTATGGACCTGAGCGAAGAAGAAGCCAGGGCTTTTATCGAGCAGCGCATGGACAGGGAGGAAGAATTGATGCGCCTGAAGCGGGAGTATTATCTCCGCCTGCGAGAGGTAGTCTCTGCCCGCAAGCTCATCCTCTTAGAGCGGGCCGAGCGCAAATTCAAGGAGCAACTGCTCCGCGAGATGCAAAAACGCAGGCAAAGACAAGATGGGCCTCCGCGAAGGCATAAAAAGTGAGTGAAACGGCCGGATGTTTATCCGGTCGTTTTTTTATGTTAGCTGCAAAACGACCTTCCCCGTTGTTTTCCCCGACTGGAACAGCCTCAGGGCCTCCGGCAGTTCTTCAAACGGCAGGCGGTGCCCGACGCGGGGTTTGCCGAGATTGAGCCGTTCGAGTTCGCTCAATTGTTGGCGCATGGTTTCGATTTGGCCGTAGAGGTAGATGAGGTTGAAGCCGAGGATACCCACATTGCGATGCGTCATGGCCTGAGGGTCTATCTTTGGGCGGGTGAAATACTGCCACATCAGGCGCAGGTAGTTGGGCTTGTCGCCGGTATTGGTATAGCGGGCAGCGCCATAGACGATCATGCGGCCCTGTGAGGCGAGGCGTTGCCAGGCTTCCGCCAAAACCCTGCCGCCTATGCACTCCATGACGAGCTGCAGGGGACGCTCTCCCAAGGCTTCGTCCAATTGCTCGCCAAAGTTTTTGCTGCGGACGATGACTTTGTCATAGCCCTCTTCCCTGCAATAAGCCACCTTCTCCGGACGGCTGACGGTGCCAATAGTATAGGCACCATATTTTTTGGCGATGCGATTGGCAAAAGTACCCACGCCACCGGCAGCGCTGTGGATGAGGACGGTCATGCCTTTCTGCAAATCGCCTAATTTCACCAGGGCGTAATAGGCCGTGAGCGCCTGTACGGGATAGGCGGCGCCTTCTTCAAAACTCCAGCCTTCGGGCAGGGGGTTGAGGTAGTCTTCGCTGTGAAGAATGTGACTGACATAGGCCCCAAAGCGGGTAACGCCCATAACGGCATCGCCCTCCTTAAAACGCCTGACCTCCGGGCCCGTGGCGATGACTTCGCCGGCAAATTCCAGGCCGGGCACAAAGGCCTCTTTGGGCGCCGCCTGGTAAAGCCCCTTTACGGAAAAAACATCGGCAAAATTCAATCCAATAGCCCGCACTTGCACGAGAACCTGCCGGCCCGAAGGCATGGGCAAATGCTCCTCAACCAATTTGAGATTGGACAGACTTCCGGGGTTTACGTACCAGGCTTTGCGTTTTGTCATGGAAAATGTGTTTTGATTTCAAGCGCAAGGTAAGGAGAATTGAGAATGTGGAACGCTATGCGTTTTAATGTGGAACGCTACGCGTTCTAATGTGGAACGCTGCGCGTTCTAATGTGGAACGCTGCGCGTTCTAATGTGGAGACCTTGCGGTCTCTAATGTGATTTTACGCTCGCTTCGCATCGCGGAAATAATTGAGAATGGAAAATGGAGAATGACCTCTCCGTGAACCCCGTGAACTCCGTGGTGAAAAAATTGAAAATGGAAAATGGAGAATGAAGAATGACCTCTCCGTGAGCACTCCGTGTACGCCGTGAACTCCGTGGTGAGTTTACTGCTATGCCCTTGACCCCGTATTCGAGCCTGGTTGGGCTCTGATTGTTACGCGTCACGCTCATCACGTTCGTTACGTTCATCACGTTCATCACGCTCATCGTCAGAATCACAGATTACACGGATTACACAGATTGACACAGATTGAGCCCCGCTTCCACCGATTAGGCCGATTTCACCGATTTACCCAATTTCACCGATTCCACCCTCCATCGTCAGAATCACAGATTACACGGATTATGGGATTGCACAGATTTTTTGCTTTTTGCTAAGCTGCTCACCCCGTCACGTTCGTCACGCCGTCTCTTCCGATTTCACTGATTCCGCCAAGCCGTATCGTACGCGCGCTAAAGCACGCGGTACTTATTGACGGGCTAAAGCCCGCCCAACTCAACGCTAAACACTAAACACTAAACGATACACGATAAACGATAAACAATAAACAATAAACCAACGCGTCCGACAACAGACAACAGACAACAGACAACAGACAACAGACAACAGACAACAGACAACAGACAACCGCTACAAACACTCCGGATTAATCCCCAGCACATAGTGCTCCACGACTTGAATAGCCGTTGCTGTTTCTGCGCCGGCGAAGCCGCTGATGTCTTCGTCTTTTAGTTCGGTTTTGGCCAGGGCTGTGAGTTTGCGGGCCAGGGGGAGGTAAGACCAGTGCCATTTTTCCTCCTCATAGCCGTAGGGGCGTTTGGGGCCTTTGGCGGTATAGACCTGGCAAAAGCCGTATTCGGCGGCATGGGCTTGCAGCCATTCGTATTCTTTGAGCCCCCGGCCTTGCTCGAAGTAGCTGTTTTCGAGCGCGTTGAGGTCCACGTCTGTGCCCCAATGGTGGCGCGAAGTGCCGGGCATGGAGGAGTATCTCAGTATGGTTTTTGCCCTTTCGACGGGGTCTTTGACGGCTTTCGCCAAATTTTGTCCCTCGACCGGCCGGCGCCCCGTCCACTTGGCTTCCCAGATGCTTTTTTGGCGGGTAAAGGGGCGGGTGGCGGATATGATGGTGAGTCTGATGCCGTCTTTTTTGGCTGCTTCGTACATTTTGGCGAAAGCCTCAAAAGTCAGCCGATGCAGGTAGTATCCCTCCTCATCGGCATAGGGCTTGCCGAAGCGCACGAACTCGGGTTGTTTGGCGGGGTCAAATTTGCCCATGAGGTAGTCTTTGGAGAAAATGTAGGCGCTGTCAAAGGGGATTTGCTCTCCGGTGTTTTTAGAGCTGTCTTTGGCTCCGGGAGTTTCTTCTTTGGCCTTATCTGCCATGACTTTGGGGCTTGAGGCCGGTTCGGAGCAGGCCGCGAGCAAGAGCGATAAAAGGAGGAAAAGAGGCATGGTTTTCATACGGGTTATGGCTTTATGCTTTGGTGAAGATCGTTCAGCCCGGTGCTTAGACCTTGCTGCTATCTATCCGGGCGTAGCTTTGGAGCGTTTTTTGCTGAGGGGGTAGCCAAACAGTCCTTTCTCTTTGATGGCTTTGACGACTTCGGGAGGCACGGATTCTTCCCAGCCCGATTCGCCGGCCTGCAATTGAGCAAGCACCTGGTCGGTGGGGATTTTGAGCGCTTTGGGGTTGAAGTAGCGCACATCTGTGATTTGGCCGCTTTCCTGCAGGTGTTTGTAGATGTACTTCATGCCTTCGGGAATGGGCAGGTTTTGGGAGTCCATGCGATGGCGGTCGTCGGCTTCGATGTTGGGATAGACGTACATGGTTACGTTGCGGGTAAAGATTTCGCCGAAGGAGACGAGCAGGCGGCCGTCTTTGTTGCGCTCGTATTTTTCCCGGATGATGTCGAGCAGGTGATAGGCGCCGATGACGAGACCTATCTTCTGGATGCGGAAATCGGCGAGATATTCGATGAGTTCGTTGTAGTGTTCGTACTTGGAGAGCAGCACCATTTTGTCCATGGCTGCGAGGGCGTCGGCGCGGTCGAGGAAGTCGGCTTCGCGTTCTTCGCCTTCGCCATGCAGGTCTTCGAGTCGCAATTCGGCCAGCACTTCGGAGCGGGCGGCCTCTTCGTCGCCGAGGTCTTCCTGGAATTGGCGATAGGCATTGGTGAAGGTATCGGCGTGCAGCAGCGTAGGCGGGCGGAAGTTGCCGCGCGAGATCATGACGTTTTGCTTGTACAGCAAGTCGGAGCCGTGTATGGAGCCGTTGGCATCGAAGAGCGTGAGCTTGGTCAGGCCGTAGTGTACCAGCCAATAGCTGAGCAGGCGCTTGTCTAAATCTTCAAAGTCGGGGCCCGTCAGGCGCAGCATGTCTATGGATACGCGTCCCTGCAGGCGATCCATGAGGGAGCGTATCAGTTTGCGGGGGTCTTTAGCGTGACGAAAGCAGGCGTAGATGAGGTTGACACCGAGGATGCCGATGGCTTCCTGCTGTTGTTTTTTGTTATAGTCTTCGAGATTGACATGCAGCACGATGTCGTTGGGCGGACTTTCCGGTTCGAGCTGAAAGCGCAAGCCGACCCAGCCATGCCCCCTCACCGTGCGCTGGTAATTGACCGTCGCCACGGTATTGGCAAAGGCAAAAAAGAGAGTGTCGGGACGGCAGTTGCCGAGGCGTTCGTCCACCAGGCC
Source organism: Saprospiraceae bacterium (assembly GCA_027030635.1). Taxonomy (GTDB): domain Bacteria; phylum Bacteroidota; class Bacteroidia; order Chitinophagales; family Saprospiraceae; genus WGBN01. The sequence continues at coordinate 31,335 of JALVES010000081.1, forward strand.
GTATTCGTGCTCCAGCATTTTGTAAATGCGAGACTCACAGACGTAACGGCCCTTTTTCTCCGGCCCGTAGATCACATCCGAAAAGATCTTGTCGTAGGCCGACATGGTCTTGGCAATGGTGCCGGCTGCTGCGCCGGCCTGAAAGAAATAGCGGGCGACTTCCTGCCCGGCGCCAATTTCGGCAAAGGTGCCGTAAATCGCAGGGTCGAGATTGATTTCTAAGGCTTTTTGCTCGGTCTCTAATACTTGTTGCATGTAAGGCTTTTTAAGACAGGACAAAGGTAGGGCTTTTTCTTCGGCCCTGCTTTTTTGTGAATTTTCTTTGAGTAGAGGTTCATTAAGTTTTGGGCACCTGTTTCCTTTGGAAAACAGATTGTCAAGTTGAACTGGCTTAAAAATCCGCGAAAACCCGCGTCATCTGTCTGATTGAGCTTGCCGAAATCCGCGTCATCCGCGTTCTATCACGCCCCTATTGGCTGCCTCCCGAGCCGGCCCCATAGGATAAGCGAATCTTCAAAATCCGCTCCCCGATCTTCCGCATTGGCTCCAGCCTGCCTGCAGCAGGCAGGCTCGGGGATCGGAGATGGGCTCTTACAAAGGTTCAATTGCCAGATGGTGTTATTTATTTTATGCCACTTTGCAACCAAGCCTAAGTGGATAAAAAATAAAAGGAGTATTGGATATGCGCTGAATTTCGGGCATATTGCCATCTCAAAACTTAATTAACTATTGTTTGAATAAAGGCAACCTTTTGAAGTTCATGCTCGTAAAAGGATATGTTTGCTTGTTGCAAACATCTTTTTCAAACAGATGCCCGGGGAAAATGAACAAACCTGAGAAGCAAAGACATGATAAATATATCCCTCCTGAGGGGAAGTTACCCAAAGCGATATCTGTTGTGAAACACCTTTTGTCATTCCGTTATAGCCTGTTTTTGATGCTTCTCGCAGCGGGCTTGTGGACAGCCACTGCCCTGCCCGACAAGCCGCAGTGGGATGCCGATACACCTCTGTATCAGGTGCTTCGCTATCTCGGAGAGAAGCAGGCCGAACACGAATTGCCGCTGCGCCCTGCATGGGTACAGAAGGGATACGAAATCGTCCACTTCGGGCGCACCACCGATTTTGAGGGGCATCGCACTTCCTACGTCAGCAAGTACTATGTCTGTACCACTTGCCACAATGTGGAGCGGGAAGATCCCGATTTGCGAGTTAGCGATCCGGAGGCCCGCTTGTCCTATGTGAAGGAAAAGGGCATCCCCTTTTTACAGGGAACGACTTTCCGGGGCATCGTCAATCGCGAAAGTTGGTACAACGACGACTACATCAAAAAATACGGGCCGGAGATTATCGGCAACGCTCAGCACAGCCTGCGTTCGGCCATACAGTTGTGTGCCGTGCAATGCTCCCAGGGACGCCCGATGAAACGCTGGGAAGTGAATGCGGTGCTTTCTTATTTTTGGTCGTTGCAGTGGAAACTGGGGGATTTAGGCCTTTCGGCAAATGATTACAAAAAGCTGAATGCAGCGGGAGAGGATGAAGCAGAAAGGGCATCTCTGCGTGCCTGGCTGAAAACTTTTTACCTGCAAAAATCGCCCGCTCATTTTTTCGACGCTCCGGCCGACAAGAGAAAGGGCTATCCCGGACTGAAGGGGCGCGCCTCTGTGGGCAAAGACCTCTATGAGTTGAGCTGCCTGCATTGCCACAAGCCCGGAGGCGTCTCGCATTACATCCTCGACCACTCGAAGCTGAGCCTGAGGCACCTGAAACAGAAAATTACCAAAGACTCTCACATGTCGCTTTACCAAATCATCCCTTACGGCACTTATGCCATCCCCGGGCACCGGCCCTACATGCCGCACTACCCTTTGGAGCGCATGAGCAAGCAACAGGTGGAAGATTTGAGAGCCTATGTGGAGTCTTTTTGAACTGATGACATCAAGCCCGGCGCTGTATAGCGTTTGACTTCATCATCCATACGCATTTGACAAAAACAACAGGACATGAAACAAAATGCTTTTTTCCTTTTCGCCCTCTGGGTAAGTGCCTTTCTCGGGCTGACACTTTTTTCGGCCTGCCATTCCGAGCCCATTATCGTTCAATTGCCGGATGACGGCAACAACGGCGGGAACAATGGCGGCAATAACAACGGCGGAAACAACGGCGGCAGCAATGCCAACGAGTGTCCCGAGGGTACGATTTCCTTTCAATACGAGGTGCTACCCTTATTGGTCTCTTCCTGTGCCACCAGTGGCTGCCACGATGCTGCCAGCCACAAGGAAGGTGTCATTATGGATTCCTATGATAACATCATGGAAGAAGTGAAGCCCAACAAGCCGCCGAGCAAGAGCAAGCTCTATCAGGTGCTGGTGCGCTCGGGCAGAGAGCGCATGCCGCCGCCGCCCAATCCGGCATTTACCCAGGAGCAGATTGACCTGATTGCCAACTGGATTGATCAGGGGGCGCCCAACACCGATTGCCTCCCGGCCTGTGATCCTTACAACTATACGTTCAATGCGGTGATTTATCCCACCATTCTGCAATCCTGCACGGGCTGCCACAGCGGTTCGCAGGCTTCCGGCTCGGTTTGGCTGGAGACTTATGATGACATCTACCTCTATGCCGTCAACGGGAAACTACTCGGCAGCATCAAGCACGAAGCGGGCTACAGCGCCATGCCTCCGGGCCTGCAGTTAGACGACTGCCGCATCACGCAAATTGAAAACTGGATCAACAATGGAGCGCCCAATGATTAAACGACTCATCCCAGGTCTGTTTTTAGCAGGCTTGCTGTTCTTCAGCGCTTGCTATTACGACAACAAGGAAGACCTCTACATCGTAGAGGGCAATTGCAACACTACGGATGTAACCTTCAGTCAGACCATCCAGCCGCTGATCAACGACCAATGCGTTTCCTGCCACAAGGCGGGAAACGCCAATGGGAATGTGTTGCTGGATTCTTACACCACCATCAAAGAGCAGGCCGACAACGGCAGATTGCTCGGTTCCGTGCATCACGAAGGCGGCTATTCGGCCATGCCTCCCGGAAGTACCTTGTCGAATTGCAGCCTCGCGCAATTGGATATCTGGGTGCAAAGCGGAGCCCCTGAAAATTGAGTGCCATGAAGAAGAATATTTTAAGGCCTGCCACCTGGCCGCTGTTTCTTTTCAGCCTCTTGTTGCCTCTTATCTTTGGCGCCCATGTCCTTTCGGCTCAGGATTATGTGTCTCGCACTTTCAGAGGCACCCGCGTCATCAACGGGCATTCTCTGGAGACCGTGCATACGGGGGAGTTGGAGTTTCTCATCTCGCACCGCTTTGGTTACATCAACAGAGGGGCTTATGAGTTTTTTGGACTCGACCAGGCAAGCATGAGGCTGGGTTTTGAGTATGGTGTGAACGATCGCCTCATGCTGGGCGTGGGGCGCAGCACCTATGGCAAACATTACGATGCTTTCGCCAAATTTCGACTCTTGCGACAGCGCACGGATGGCAAAATCCCCCTGTCCATAACCCTCTTCACTTCTGCTGCCATCAACACCCTCAAACCCACGGACCCCAACTTTCCCATTTATCTGCAATCCCGCCTCGCCTATACCTGGCAACTGCTCATAGGGGGAAAGGTCAACGATCGCCTCAGCCTGCAGCTCATGCCCACCATCGTACACTACAACCTGGTCGAAACCGCTGAAGACCACAACGACCTCTTGAGTGCAGGCGCCGCCATCCGCTTCCGCTTCACCAAAAACGTGGCCATCCTTGCCGAATACTACTACGTACTCCCGGGCCAGCGAACGCAGGAACTACACGATGCCTTTGCCATAGGCTTCGACATCAATACCGGCAGCCACGTCTTCCAGCTTCAAATCACCAATGCCACCGGCATGATCGAAAAAGCCTTCATAGGCGAAACCACCGGAGATTGGGCCAAGGGCGACATCCGCCTGGGCTTTAATATCGCACGAACCTTTAAGCTGAAGGGTAGGCGGTATTGAGCTTGATGTGCCGGACACTGCAAAGGTACGTTTACAAGGTGGTTTTAGCTCATTGCAAAAAAAATACAGCTCAAAAAGTTGAAATATTGAGCTGCATCTGCTATATTTGTGAGCTAAATAAGTGGTATGAAGATAGAAAACTTAATATTAGAGTTCTTAAAACAAAATCCGGAAAGCTCTTCCGGAGACATCCAGCGAGGAATATCGGAGAGGAAAAGTATTGCCACAATAAAAAGGAGTTTAGCAAAACTTGTGGCACAGAAATTAGTATCACCAATAGGAAAAGGAAAAGCGACAAGATATAAGTTGTCAGCATATTACAACCTGTTTCGAGAAGTTGACATTCAAGGCTATTATGAGAAAGAAATAGATGAAAGAAAAATAATTGAGAATTTTAACTTTTCGTTACTGAGGGAAATTTTGCCTAAGGCAAAATTGTTTACAGAAAATGAATTAAATCACTTAACTGCTTTGCAAAAAGAGTTTGAGAAAAACATGTCTGAGTTAAGTGAATTTGAAGTGAGGAGGGAATTTGAACGACTTGCTATTGATTTGAGCTGGAAATCTTCACAGATAGAAGGGAATACCTATTCTTTGCTGGAAACAGAGCGGCTTTTAAAAGAAAAAGAAACTGCGGCGGGAAAATCAAAGGATGAAGCAGTAATGTTACTTAACCATAAGGAAGCCATTGATTTTGTGATTGAAAATCCGGATTATTTGTTTCCCTTATCCGTACCCAAAATTGAAGACATCCATAGTATCTTAACCAAGGACCTTGTCGTTGACAGAAATATACGAAAGAGAAGAATTGGCATTTCAGGAACCAACTATCGTCCTATAGATAATGAATTTCAAATTAAAGAAGCTTTATCATTGGCTTGTGATTTGATAAATAAAAAAGAAAGTGCTTTTGAGCAAGCTCTTCTTGCGCTTGTTCTAATCTCATACATTCAGCCATTTGTCGATGGAAATAAAAGAACGGCAAGAATTGTAAGTAATGCAATATTGATAAATCACAAATACTGCCCTATCTCATTTAGAACGGTTGATAGTGTTGATTACAAGAAAGCCATGTTGCTGTTCTATGAGCAAAATAATATCACCACTTTCAAGAGAATATTTATTGATCAATATGAATTTGCAGTGAAAACATATTTTTAGGGGGGATGCCCCCCCCTTAGAAAGTTGGACAGAGATTACAAGTACATGTATCTCTTGGACTTGTTGCCAGCTGAATTTTCAGAGACCGATTGTCGAATCCAAGCTCCTATATGGAATAATATGTACCTCTGCCTCTTGGTAGTTTACCACAAAATCGCCGCTTTTGCTAACCACAAAGGCCCGTTTGGGATGATAGCTTCGTATGAAGTTTTTGAGTGAAGCGGGAATCTGCGGCTTGTTGTAATCTGCAAACTTCACTTCTATGGGTATGGGCAAGCTCCCGGTGTCTATGATAAAGTCCACTTCTGCCCGCGATTTAGTCCTCCAGGTTTTGAGCTCAAAAAAGGTGTCTGACAGCAGATCCTGCAGCAGCAGGAAAACAAAATTTTGGAACACCATGCCGGCATTGGCTTCTGAAGAAAAGAGCTGAAAATTCCGTCGGCTCAAATTGGCTATGCCGAGGTCTGTAAAATAGCAGGCCGGAGACTTTACAATCTCTTTCTCCGGATTGGTGAAAAAAGGCGGTATGCATTTTGTCATAAAAGTCTTTTCCAGATACCACAAATATTTTTTCACCGTAGGCGAGCTCAGCCTGCTCAAGACGGCCAGGCCCGAGTAGTTGACAAACTGCCCTATTCGCTGTGCCATCAGGCGCATGAGGCGCTGATAGGCATCGGGCCGGTCAACGCCTATGATGGCAGCTACATCTCTGTCCAAATAACTCAGCAAAATTTCCTGCAATTCGGCCCTTTTTTCCCCTTCGTTTTCTGCCAGCACCACTTTCGGGTACCCACCAAAGGTCATGTACTCCTTCAAAAGGCCGTCCATCAAGTCCGGATGAATCGCAGCTGCCTGCTGCCGGTTGTCTTTGTATTTGTATGCCGTTTTAAAGTCGAAAAACTCCCTGTAGCTCAGGGGCATCAGATGAAACACCCGTTTTCGTCCGGCAAGCGATTCGATCACTTTCTCTTTCAGTTCCAGGCTGCCCGAGCCGCTTACCACAAATTTGTACGGCAGTTCCCTGTCATAAATTCCTTTGAGAAAAAGCCCTGCATCCTGCTTGCGCTGAATCTCATCTATAAAGACCACTGCCGGCCTTTCGGCAAATGTTAAGCGCAGGGCATCCACGAAGCGCTGCTGAGAAGCAAACAAGCCGGAATCTGTATCTATGTCCAGGCTGTAAAACCCCACAGGCCTGCCGGCCTGCCGGATTTCAGCCATTAGTTTTTTCATCAGGGTCGTCTTCCCAACTTGCCGGGGCCCCAAAATGACGGTAATCTCCGGCTTGGAAAGATGAGCCCGAATGGCCGCTTCTCCGGTTCTGACGATGTACTCCATATTGCAAATATACACTTTTTTAAAAAGCGACTTTCAAAAAAGTTAAACTTTTTTGAAAGTTGAAATCCAGAATAGTTGATTTTTGCGCTGTTGCGCTCCAATTTATACGCATCATTGGGCTTTAAAGGGGCTTTTGCTCTCAAAGGGAAGAGGTTGGAGGGTGTGAGCTACCCCAGCTGCTGAATGAGAAAGCCCTACTTTCCCAAGTTGTTCCAGCCTGGCATATCCTCCTGTGGAGAAAATCGGAAAAGTTGCAAAACTCAAATAGATGTTGTATATTTGCCCCTGACAGCAATGTCATCGCCCATTACGTTCTTTGCTTTTGCGCGCAGCGGCCATGCCAGGGATGCTCTACCCGAAAAGCACCAATCCGCCAATGGGAACAGGCGTTCCCGACCCTCTGATTCTGTGGGGCATAGAGCACTGAAACCCACCTCAGACATATTTCCGCCCGAAGTTCGGGCGGGAAGACTATGCGTGCATAAGCAAGATTTGAGCGTAGATGCTACAAAAGCGAACTTTTGGTGTAGAAAAGGTTCGTTTATACGGTAGTTGGCAGAAATCAAAAAAGGATAATTATGGAAGCATTAAAAAGATACATTGAAACAAGAGAGCTACTTTTTAAACAAGCAGATATTGCTCCAAAATCAAATTTTGTAAATATAAACACCGAGAGAGTAAAAAGAGTTCATTATCTTGAACTGGGAAGCGGAACACCGTTAGTTTTAATTCATGGAGGTCTTGGGCATTCTTCTGATTGGTTTCCGATTTTAAAACAACTTTCAGAACATTTCCATTTGTATATAGTAGATCGACCTGGGCATGGTTTAACAGATCCAATTGATTATTCAAATGTTAATTTTCAACAAGCTGCAGTAGATTTTGTTTCCGCTTTTATGGATAGTGTCGGTTTAAAAAAGGCTTCTCTGTTAGGCAATTCCATGGGTGGTTTTTTTTCTATTTGTTTTGGACTATCGTATCCGGAAAGGGTGGATAAATTAATTTTAATTGGAGCACCGGCTGGACTAAACCGGTGGATCCCCCCCATGCTTAGATTAATGGGTGTTAGGCCAATCAATAAGCTACTTGCTAAGACTATTGCGAAGCCGAGTGTTATGGGAACAAAAAAAATCTACGAACAAGTATTAGTAGCAAATGTTGATAACTTGCCTCAAGTTTATTTTGAGCATGGTTTTTATCACATGTTACTCCCTAACATAGCAATAAGCCAAAGAACTATGTTAGAAAATGTTCTGAATATTAGAGGGTGGAAAGAAGAATATTATCTAACTGATAAATTAGATCAACTAACCCCCCCTGTTCACTTTATATGGGGGAGCCAGGATGCCTTTGAAAAGCCTGATGCTGGAATTGTAAAAGCATCTAAAATAAACAATTACACTTTTGAGATAGTAGAAAACGCCGGTCATTGCCCATGGCTTGATGAACCAAATAAATGTTCATCTCTTATAATCGAAAAGATAGAAAAATAGACTTCTGCCAACAAAAAATATAGTGCATTTGGCAGACAGTGCTAAACCAAAAGATGAGAGCAATAAACAAACATAATACAAACCCGAAAATATGGGGCTTTGAGATGCCAAACGCACCATATTTAAACCGCTGGCCAAAATGTAAAAGACTTACAAAAAGCTTTGACTCACCTAAACACCATATCGAAATAGAACATAACCTGCCTCAAGGAGCATAACTTCTTGACAATACAGTTCAAAGACGGTTTTTCTTTAACAAAAAAAATAATCGTAGCAAAATGAAATGGTTAGGCTTAATCGTCGTAATAGTCTTTAGCTGCGGCCGGGGATTAAATAATCTGACTGAACCCTCAAATTGCAAGGAATTGGCCCAAATTGTTAATGCAGGTTGGAAAAGGCTGAAGATAAAAACACTAAACTTCATTATTCCTGTGGAAAAGGGTTCGCAAGAAAATTTAGCCATGCAATAAATTCTGATTCCTGTACTTTAAAGAAAGACGAATTGATAAAGTTATTGGGCAAGCCCGATGAAATTATTGACAGGGCAATGGATTATTTCAGACTATAGCCCCGGCGGATGATTCCAAATAAAAAAACATTGGTATCTTTGCACCATGCATAAAGGAGCTAAGTTAGACGACTACATGGTCTTCAGGCGTCGTGCCATCGAACTTTACCAGCAAGGCGAGAAACAAAAATTCATTGTCAAAGCTTTAGGGGTTAGTCAACCTACAGTTAGCCGTTGGATATCGGAGTTCAAAACCAAAGGAGAAGCTTTCTTGGAACGTCCAAAGATTGGCGGTTCTAAACGGAAGCTAACGCCTGACCAACTCGAAGAATTGACCAACATGCTGGACGAAGGAGCAGAGCACCATGGATTTGAAGGCAATCTGTGGACCCGTGCCCGAGTCAAAAAACTTATTGAGCGGTGTTTTGGAGTAGTATATGCGGAGCGCTCTATAAGCGATTTGCTCCGTGACTTGGGATATACACTCCAGAAACCAGATCGGCGAAGTTATGCTCAGGCTCCGGAGAGGGTGCGACAATGGCGCGAAGAGACACTACCTGCATTGAAAAAAAAGCCCAAGATGAGGGGTATTCGATCGCATATGCAGATGAAGCTGCTTTCAGCTATTTCCCTTATGTGCAAAGAACTTATCACCGCAAGGGGAAGCGCTGCATCGTTAAACACGGGCCGTTACGTGGAGGTGTGCAATCGCTCAGTATGGTGATTCCCGGCGGCAAACTGTACTTCGAGCTCAAACGAGGTAGTTTCAAAGGTGTAGATGTGGCAAATTTTTTAAAGAAGGTATTAAAGCGGTTTAGGAGGAAAAAGCTAATCATTATTTGGGATGGAGCGACTATCCATTGGAGTAAAGAAGTCAAAGAGTTTCTTCGCACAGAAGCCAAGGGAAGAATTCTTTGGGTACAATTGCCTTCACATTCTCCACAATTGAATGCCGATGAACAAGCACACAGCCTGATAAAAACGCATGATTTTAAAAACCGTCTCTTTACTTCGATAAAAGA
>JALVES010000082.1 GCA_027030635.1 Saprospiraceae bacterium
TACGCTAAGAGTAAACGAAAAGTCAACTCAAACAGTTCGCCCGATGAAACTATCCACAAAGGCTTTACCACAACAGGCGCTCTAAGGCTGGGAGCGCTCTACCGCCTTTCACCGAGATGGGAACTTTTTGCCAACGTAGCCTCTATCTATTTTTCCCACAGCTCTACCCGTGAGATACTGCAAAGCGGTGAGAAAAGTGAGCCGATCATAACTAACCAGCTCTCCGGCACTTTCTTTCCCGCCAACATCCAACTGGGAGCCTTGTTTCACTTTTGAAATGAAAAGGCAAAGCAGGGGCTGCTCTGAGACGCAGAGCAGCCCCGTTTTCAAAAAAAACAGAAGCACAGGCAATAAATAAAACCCCTTACTCGTTATTTAAATATTTTTTCAGCGGGAGTAAAACGAAAACCTCCCGTGGTGTCTTGATTTGCATCAAAACAAATTGGACACACTCCCATTTTTTCACCCATTAAAACTCCAAAAACATGAGAACCCCAAAAATCCTTTTCCTTTTCACAGCCATGCTTCTGCTTCAAACATTACACGCCCAGATTGGGGATGGAACCTCCTTCTTCACCGGTGGTGATGTGCTTCTATCCTCCAAAAAAAGCAGCGAGCCGCCCGAATTTCCGGGAGATAAAACCAAATCATCCCGCACCACGGTTCAGATTCGACCACTCGTTGGCAAAAAGCTCAACGAGTACTGGCGTGCCGGAGTCATGTTAGACATTTCTCTCACGACCAGCAAAGAAGACGACACTTATGTCTTATTCCCGGACACCATTACCATAAGCCAAAAAGCCACCGCCATCGGTCTGGGCAGCGGTCTCTTTGCCGTTTACACCCTTACCCCCGAAAGCGATTTCAGCTTTTTTCTCATGCCCAACCTGTCTTTTGACAGGACTACAACAAAATTCACGACAGATGGTGGAGAGCCTGATATTGATAAGATTTCGAGCTTCAATCTATCCGTCAATCTCGGAGCGCTTTACCAGCTCAACGACAGATGGACGGCCGTCATGAACTTCGGCAGGGCGGGCTATAGCTTCACCAGCGATACATACCAACCTGCAGGCGGCGAAAAAACTGACCCTATAAAGACCGGAAGACTCTTCGCCGGATTTGGACTTTCCAGCCTCAATTTCGGCTTTTGGTACAACTTCTGACCCGGAGCTGATTTTCACAAAGGGCTGCCGAGAATGGAGAATGACCCAACGGAAGAATTCGGGTCGGTCGGTTATCCGTTGTCGGTTAAATGCCAATGAAAGGCTCGGGGAGTTGACGTAAGGAAGCCCCCCGAGCCAGCCTCATTGGCTAAGCGAGTCTCCGGGGAACCGCTCCCCGATCTTCACTCCACTAACGTTCCGTTCAGCTCGGGGATCGGAAGTAGTCCATTGATAGAATCGCATTGTGACGAAGGTGACAATCGTAACCAAATCATTTCAGGATACAGACACCTTAGCGTCTTAGCGTCTTCATCTTAGCGCCTTAGCGAGAAACAACTGAGAGAGGATTGGTATGCGCATTCTTGCGTATCTTTACCCCATGCAAAAGAAGCAGATTCTCATCACGCAGGCTTTGACAGATGCCGGCGCCGAGCTGGCCAGACAGTTTCAGGAAGAAGGCTGGTATGTGTTCGGGCTGGACACCCACGACAACTACGTCTATCACTGCGACCGCTTTCTCATTTTCGACTTTGAGCGCTTCGCCACCGAGGCAACTTACCGCGTCAGAATGAGCGCCGTACTCGACGAACTCATCAGGCGCCTCGATGCATTGGTCTTTCAGTTTGAACCTTCTCATCCGCTGAGTTCGACACCGCCGGAGCTCGACGAATGGCAGAGCGCTTTGGCCACTTACCTGACTACGCCCTTTCTGCTCGCGAAATTATTTGCCGAAAGGATAAAAAAAGAACAGGGAAGCATCTTTGCCCTCATAGACCGCTCGCCACCCCAAAAAACAAACTCCGCCCTGGTCTCCAACCCCATACGCGATGCGCTGCAAAGCCTGACGCTCTCCTTTACCGAAGCTCACATCCGCGCCAATGTACTGACCTATGAGCGCACGGATGAAAACCTGGTCAGACCCTCTTTTGGAGAGCTGAGCCGGCTCGCACTCTTCCTCGCTTCCGGCCAAACCCAAATCAGCGGCAAAATTCTATGACCACTGCATCAGCCGAAGCCCCCTTTCGTTCTGCGCAGGCAACCTCTGCGATATTTCTCTCAAAAGCGGCTTGCATCACGTAATATTTCTCTATTTTTGCATATTCAACGACTGCATGCAAATTTCCTCTAAGCGATTACAAACTTTTAAACCGTAGCCATGATTCGTGCCATCATTGTAGAAGACGAACCCCGCGGACGCAACAACCTCAAGAACCTGCTGGCCAAGTATTGCCCGGAAGTCGAAGTCGTGGGAGAAGCGGCCAGCCTCAGCGAAAGCCGCAAGCTCCTCAGCAATCCCGAACTCAAACCCGACCTGGCCTTCCTCGACATCAGCCTCGAAGACGGGCTGGTTTTCCAACTGCTCAACGACCTGGGGCGGGTCAATTTTGAAATCATCTTCGTTACTGCCTACGATAAATTTGCCATCAAAGCCTGTGAATACAGCTCCATCGGCTACATCCTCAAGCCCATAGACCCCGATGAGCTCGTCGCAGCCGTCAAACGCGCCCTGGCCAGAAGACAATACCACATGGATGGCCGCCTGCAGCTCTTCAACCAAATGTACAACAACCCCAACGTCTTCGAAAAACTCAGCATCTCAGCCATAGACGGCATCTATTTCGTCAACATCCGCGACATCGTGCGCTTCGAAGCCGAAGACAATTACACCCACATCTTCCTCAGCAACGGGGAAAAAATCACCGCCTCCAAAACCATCAAATCCTATGAGGAAATGCTGCGCGGCGCTAACTTCTATCGGGTCCACAAGCGCCATGTCATCAACCTCAACTACATGCGCAAATTCGTCAAAGGCGAAGGCGGATACCTCATCATGGAAGGCGGCAAAAGAATTGATGTCTCCCGACGCCGCAGACCGGCCTTCATGGAGCAAATGAAGCGCCTGCAGGAAGGAATCTAAATCATCCAAACGCCTGAAAACCTTTATTTGCCGCCTTTCGGCAAATAAAAACCGATTTTTTTTCTTCTTCCGGTACCATGATAACCTAAAAAGGACTATCTTTGGGGGAGGATTAGGGGAGTAGTCCGAATGAAACAGCCGGACGGCTTTTTTTAACTAACCAAGCACCAATTATCTCTATGGGAAAGTCAAAGAAGAAAAAGCTTGAGGATCTCAAGAAAAATATGAAAGAGATCAAAAAGGGTGAGATGAAAAACATCACCGGAGGTAAAGAGAAAAAGAAAAAACGCTGGTTCAATATCTCCGGGAACATTTTGCCTCAATAAAATCGCGATACATCGCGGTTTTGATATGCCGCATCCCCCCCTTCATCATGCCGTAGCCTTGCAAGACCTTGCAAGGCCACGGCATTGTCAATATACAGAAACCCAAAGCGCTCCAAACTCATGCCACGACAACCCATGCTACGACAAAACCCTGCGTTTTTACAACTCTTCCTTTTCGTTTTCACTCTGCTGCTCCATACCCCCGTAAAGGCTCAAAACACCCCCAAGCATCAGGAAGAAGTTGCCGCTGCCGACAGCCTGCCCGCCCAAGACATACGCCTGCTCCAAATCATCGGCGTAGGCGACATGATGCTGGGCACCAACTACCCCTCCAAAGCCTATTTACCCCCCAATGGCGGACGCGATCTGCTGGCAGAAGTAGCCCCCATACTCGCAGAGGCCGACATCACTTTCGGCAATCTCGAAGGCTGCCTGCTCAATTCAGGCGGCACGGCCAAGCGCTGCAACGACCCCTCCAAGTGCTATGCCTTCCGCTCTCCCGAAAGCTACGTGCAGCACTTCGTCCAAGCCGGCTTTGACCTGCTCAGCATCGCCAACAACCACTCCGGCGACTTCGGGCCCGCCGGCCGCAACACCACCAAAAAACTGCTGCGCGAAAACGGCATCGCCTTCGCCGGCCTGGCCGGCACCGATGAATACGCCATCATCGAAAAAGACTCCATACGCTACGGCTTCGCGGCCTTCGCGCCCAACAGCGGCACCTGCGACCTGCGCCAACTCGACTACGTGCGCAAAATCGTCTCCCGACTCGCCCAAGACTGCGACATCGTCATCGTCTCCTTCCACGGCGGAGCCGAGGGCAGCAAACACCAAAACATCCCCCACAAAACGGAATACTACTACGGCGAAAACCGCGGCAACGTAGTCGCCTTCGCCCATACGGCCATTGATGCCGGAGCCGATGTGGTCTTTGGACATGGCCCCCACGTTACGCGGGCCGTAGAGCTCTACAAAGACCGCTTCATCGCCTACAGCCTCGGCAACTTCTGCACCTACGGACGCTTCAACCTGCGCGGCGAAGCGGGCATAGCACCAATCATGAAAGTCTTCACCGACACCGAAGGCACCTTCATACGCGCCGAAATCATCCCCGTCTATCAAACCAAAACCACCGGCCCGCGCATAGACCCCCAAAAACGGGCCATCCAAAGCATCCGCCGGCTGACAGCCTCCGACTTCCCGGATACGCCTCTGTACATTACGGAAGATGGAGTGATTGTTAA
>JALVES010000083.1 GCA_027030635.1 Saprospiraceae bacterium
GAATCAGAGGGTCGGGAACGCTTGCTCCCATGGGCGGATTGGTGCTTTTCGGGTAGAGCATCCCAAGCATGGCCGCTGCGCACAAAAACAAAGAACGTATGAGCGATGACATTTGCATGTCAGGCACAAATATAGAGCATTTGTTTGATTTGTGCAAGTTTTCTTCCGGTTTTTTTAATTTTTTGGCTGGATACGGGCTCAAGGGCGGAGTTGTAGAACTCACCACGGGGTTCACGGAGATGGCACGGAAAAATCTCCGTGGACTTTGTGGAGAAATGTGTATCGGGCTTCGATTACCTCAGCCAACGCCCTACGGGGCTTTTACTAACGTTTCCATGAAACCCAGGCCTTACGCCTTGGGCTACCAAAATGTCAGGCTTCGGCCACATGCCTCCCTGCTCAGCCGGCTCCCTAACGGGGCTTAAGTTGTATCCAAGGCTCAACACCCTTCGGCTTCGCTACCGCTTCGCTCAGGGCGACGCTTCTAAAATCTCCAATCAGCGCTTACCTGAAGGGTGTAGTTGCTCGGACGCATACGGCCAAACCACATTTTCCAATTTTTCACTACCTGTGTTCTAATATTTTTAAGTCAATTATTACATCCTTCGAGTCGAGAATAAAGAAAAGCTGTTTGCAAGCTTTTTTTTCAGGTAAACATCCTTGTGAATATGAATACGAAATTGATGAGGGTTTAATATCCATGTCATGTGAAGAGACCTCTGAGGGGGAGCCAAAAATTTCAATCACTCGGTTCTTTGACAAACCAATAAAACAGTTTTTATACTTGCTCAAGCTGTCAATTAAAATGGTAGAGGAAACAAGTTGCCCTGAACTGTCAACTGCGACAAATTCCATTACGTTGTTTATTAAAAGGTTACAGTCCTGTTGTAAACTTCTTTCCTGTTCCTTTTTTGTTGTATTGCAACTAAAAATGAACAATGTAAACAAAACAAACACTACGGTTTCCATAATTTTTCACACCTGTCCAAAACGATAGAAAAATAAAAAAAATGACATGGCCGGATTTCCCCTATCTTTGGGGTTGTAAACAAAAACATCCAAAGCCATGTCAAGCACAAAGATAAGCCTTTTTGCACAACTTCTGAGGTTGATAGACCGCAAAGAGTTTAAAAATCTTGTCAGAATATATGGTACCGACAAGCATTGCAAGGGATTCAATACCTGGACCCATTTTGTTTCGATGCTATTCATGCAGATTGCAGGGGTAAACTCCTTGCGAGACATCAGCAATGGCTTACGAAGTGCTACAGGCAATCTCAATCATTTTGGGGTAAGCACAGCGCCATGTAAGTCAAGCATCAGCTACCAAAACAAGCATCGAGACCATAAGGTCTTCTTAGAGCTGTATTTCAAGTTGTTAGACAGATACGAGCCGTCCTTGGCTCGTAGAAGGCTGTATGCCCGCAAGCTCAAGCGCAAGGTATTTATCATGGATTCGAGCATCATCCCTCTGAGTTTATCTCTATTCGATTGGGCTAAATTTAGAACTAAAAAAGGGGCATTGAAGCTACATGCTGTACTTGACTATGATTCAGGGCTACCGAGCTATGCTTACATCACGGATGGTAAAAAACATGACGTGAAAGTGGCTCAAAGCACTGTATTTCCTAAGGATTCTGTACTTGTGATAGATAGGGCCTATGTGGACTACAAGTGGTTATATAATTTGGACAGCACCGGGGTAATCTTCGTCACCCGCCTTAAAGCCAATGCAGACATAGAAGTGCTGGAAAAGTATCTGACCAATGACAAGCATGAACATATCCTGAGCGACGAAGACATCCGCCTGACAGGCTTTTATGGTTCTAAAAACTATCCTAAAAAGCTCAGAATAGTACGGGTGTATGATCAAGACAATGACCAATACCTGATATTGCTAACCAACCAAATGTCTTGGACAGCAGACACCATATCGCAGTTATACAAGGCCAGATGGGATATCGAGGTGTTTTTCAAACATCTCAAGCAACTTTTCCGGATTAAAAGCTTTGTGGGGACTTCAGCAAATGCCGTAAGAATTCAGATGTGGTGCTCCATGATAGCAATGTTACTCATCAAATACCTAAAATCTAAAGCTGAGTACCCCTGGCATCTCTCAAACCTAATCTCTTTCATAAGAATAAACACTTTTGTAAAGATCGACTTATGGGAATGGGTGAATCATCCTATAAAGGAAAACGCAAATTCACCTCCGAAAAACACCTTGTTTTGAAGAAGAAGGGGTTTGTTTTTGAAAATTTAGTATTCTCAGAGCTAATTTGCTGATTCTGAGGGGCTTTTTTAGTGCCTGTAATTTATTTTGGACAGATGTGGAGATCAACCCTAAGTTGAAAAAAAATAAACGGCCCATTGAGAGTTTCCTTAATTTTGGGCGTATTGCCGTCTAAATTTCTAATGAACCATTGTGCAAAGTTATCCACATTTTTTGTCAACCTATTCCATGAGAGTGCAGAATCGGGGAAATCGGTTGAATTGGTTTATTGTTGAGCGTTTAGTTGGGCGGGCTTTAGCCCGTCAATCAGTACCGCGTGCTTTAGCGCGCGTACGATACTGACATTCTCCATTCTCCATTAAACCCCTATCTTTGTTCCATGCAAAAGCTACCCGTAGGCATACAAAACTTTTCCGAGCTTCGTAAAGGGGGGGGGCTCTATGTAGATAAAACCAGATACATTTACGACTTGGTTGCCGGTGGGAAATACTACTTCCTTTCCCGCCCCCGCCGTTTTGGCAAGTCTCTTTTGGTGGACACGCTGAAAGAATTGTTTAGCGGGAATAGAGCACTATTCAAAGATTTATGGAGTGAATCCCATTGGAACTGGGAGCGCAAGAATCCCATTTTGCACATTCCCTTTAGCAGCATAGGGTACAAAGAGCTGGGGTTGGAACGGGCACTGCACCGCTATCTCGATAAAATCATAGCCGAAAAAGGATTTGATATCCAGGAAGAATCCCTGTCTCAGAAATTTGAGGAAGTATTAAAGGCTTTCGCCAAAACAGAGGGGCAGGTCGTCCTTCTCATAGACGAATACGACAAACCCATCATAGACTATCTCGGAAAAGAAATTGCCCGGGCACAGGAGAACCAGCAAGTCCTCAAAAACTTTTACTCCATCATCAAAGACAGCGACCCCTCGCTGCGCCTGGTGTTTATCACGGGCGTTTCTAAATTCAGCAAAGTCAGCATCTTCTCGGATTTAAACAATCTAAACGACATTACGCTGCACAGGACTTATGCCGGCATGTTGGGCTACACTCAAGAAGAATTGGAACATTACTTTGACCGACGCATAAAAAAACTGGCCGAAGACCAGGGAGTGCATGTAGAGCAAATTCTTCAAAAAATACGAAAATGGCACAATGGGTACAGCTGGGATGGAAAAACCTTTGTTTACAATCCTTTCAGCATCCTTTTGCTCTTTGACAACATGAATTTTTCAACCTTCTGGTTCCGAACAGCTACGCCCACTTTTTTGATAGATTTGATCAAAGAAAGGCTCTTTTACGATTTTGACGGCATGGAGGTGGGAGAGTCCTTTTTCGATGCTTTTCAAATTGGCAAAGAGATACCCCTTGGCACTTTGCTTTTTCAAACCGGCTACCTGACGATCAAGAATTTTTTGCCCGAATGGGAATTATACACCGTGGGCTACCCCAATTATGAGGTCAAAAAATCCATGTTGGAGTATTTGCTGAGCGCTTTTGCCGATTTTCAGCCGGGCCTGGGCACCAAGCCGGTTTTGGAAGCGTATCGCGCTTTGCAACAAGAGAACCTTGAGCGACTGAAAGAACTCCTCAACGATTTGTTGTACGGCATACCCTGGCAGTTGCACGAAAAAACTGAGCGCTTTTATCATCTCGTTTTGCATGTTTTTTTTGATTATATCGGTTTAAACGTTCACTCTGAGATGAATACCTCCCGCGGGCGGGCTGATGCCGTTGTTGAATTTGACGATAAAGTGTATTGTCTGGAGTTCAAACTGGATCGCACGGCTGAGGAGGCGCTTCGTCAAATCAAAGAGCGGGGCTGCCTGGAAAAATATCGCTCTTCCGGCAAAAAATTGATAGCCGTAGGCATCAATTTCTCCTCAGAAAAGCGAGAAATTGACGACATGCTCGTCGAAACATGCTGAGCCGTTTCAACTTAACCAATACCATGAAAAGGACGATTTTTACATTTGCACTGTTCTGTTTGTTTCACCTGGCTGTCTTTGCCCAGGAAACCTTCCCCTACAACGGCGTCTCTGAGCCCCGCGATGGCCTCTATGCCTTCACCAATGCCACCATTTACGTCAGCTATGACCAAAAGTTGGAAGATGCCACCCTCATCATTCGCAAGGGCAGGGTGTTGAATGTGGGCCAGGGCATTGCCATCCCCGACGATGCCGTCATCATAGATGCCAAAGGCTACGTCATTTATCCCGCCTTTATAGACCTGTATTCGGATTACGGTCTGCCCGAGCCGCCCCGCAAAACTTCCGGAAGCCGCTGGCCGGGAACGCCGCAGATGGAGAGCAGCCGCAAAGGCGCCTTCGCCTGGAATGAAGCCCTGAAAACGGACTATCGGGCCTCCGAGCATTTTGCTTCAGATAGCAAGAAAGCCCCCGCGCTTTGGAAGGCCGGTTTTGGCGCGGCCCTGGTGCATCGCCCCGACGGCATTTCCAGAGGCAGCGCCGCCTTTGTGCTCATCGGCAAAGAGCGCGAGCACGAGCTTTTGCTCAAGCCCGAAGCTGCCCACGTGATGTCGTTTAAAAAGGGCAGCTCCAAACAAAATTACCCCTCCTCGCTCATGGGAAGCATCGCCCTGCTCCGCCAGACTTATCTCGACGGGCAGTGGTATGCCGCGGGCGGCGCCGGGGAAGAGACCAACCTCTCGCTCGAAGCCTGGAATGAGCTGCAAAAACTGCCCCAGCTGTTCATCGCAGGCGACAAATACGATGTACTGCGGGCGGGGCGCATCGCCAAAGAGTTTGGCAAAAGCTACATCATCGCCTCCAATGGCGATACTTACCAGCGCCTCGAGGAAATCAAAGCCCTGGGTTTCCCGCTCGTCCTGCCGCTCAATTTTCCCAGGGCCTATGATGTGGAAAATCCCTTCGATGCCCGCCGCGTTTCGCTGGCACAAATGAAGCATTGGGAGTTGGCGCCCTACAATCCGGCCCGCGTGGCCGAAGCAGGCATTTCCTTTGCCCTGACTGCCCACGGCTTTCGCCAAATGAAGGACTTCCTGCCCCATTTGCGGAAGGCTGTAAAGATGGGCCTTTCGGCAAATGATGCCCTCAAAGCGCTCACCTATACGCCTGCAAACCTCCTCGGTCTGTACGATCTCATCGGCAGCTTAGAACGGGGCAAAACGGCCAACTTCTTCATTGCCTCGGGCGACATTTTCCGGAAAGGAACCAAAATCCGCCAAATGTGGGTGCATGGAACACCCGTGATGTACAGCGATTTGCAGCAGCCCGATCTGAGCGGAAATTACGAGCTCCTCATAGGCGAAAAATCCTATGATCTTTGGGTGGAGGGCAAGCCCGGCAGCCACAAGGCCTTCATCCTGCAAGCGGACTCTTCTAAGATCAAAGTCTCCCTGAAAGTCAGTCAGGGAGTCGTCAGCATGAATTTTTCTGAGAAAGGCAAGGGCTATTGGCGCCTCAGCGGCCATCTCAGCGAGGAACACTGGGCCGGATATGCGGAAGGCCCTGATGGCGTCCGCGAAAACTGGGAGGCCATCCCCAAACGCTCCCTGCGAGGGGATGCAGAAGAAACATCCGAAAACGGCCCCCAAAAAGCAGATGCCGGAAAAGAGACGGCTCCGGGGCCTGTCATCTATCCCTTTACGGCTTATGGCTGGGCGGAACGGCCGCAGCCGGGCAAATACCTCATTCGCAATGCCACGGTCTGGACCTGTGAGGAAGAAGGCGTTTTGGAACATACCGATGTGCTCATCGAAAACGGAAAAATTGCACGCATCGGGCAGGGTTTGCCGGAAGGCGATGCTCAAGTCATAGATGCTACGGGCATGCACCTCACGCCCGGCATCATAGACGAACACTCCCACATAGCCATCAGCAGAGGCGTCAATGAGAGCACCCAGGCGAGCTCGGCAGAGGTGCGCATAGGAGATGTGGTCAATCCCGACGACATCAACATCTACCGCCAATTGGCAGGGGGCGTAACGACCTCTCACCTCCTGCACGGCTCAGCCAACCCCATCGGCGGTCAGACGCAACTGATCAAAATGCGCTGGGGCTATGCACCCGAGGACATGAAGTTTGAAGGGGCCGATGGCTTTATCAAATTTGCCCTGGGCGAAAACGTGAAGCAATCCAACTGGGGCGATCAGTTTCGCATTCGCTATCCGCAAACGCGTATGGGCGTGGAGCAAATCTATGAAGACTACTTCACCCGCGCAGAAGAGTATGCCCGCAAAAAAGCCTCCGGAAAGCCCTATCGCACAGACTTGGAACTGGAAGCACTCCTCGAAATTTTGCAGGGCAAGCGCTTTATCACCTGCCACTCCTATCGCCAAAGCGAAATCGTGATGCTGATGCGCGTGGCCGAACGCCACGGCTTTCACATCAACACCTTTACACACATCCTCGAGGGCTATAAAGTGGCCGAAAAAATGCGTAAGCACGGAGCCGGAGCCTCCACTTTCTCCGATTGGTGGACGTACAAGTACGAAGTCATAGACGCCATCCCCTACAACGGCGCCATCATGTATGAGCACAAGCTCGTGGTAGCCTACAACTCCGATGATGCCGAAATGGGGAGGCGCCTCAATCAGGAAGCCGCCAAAGCCGTGAAGTACGGCGGCGTACCCGAAGAAGAAGCCTTGAAGTTCGTAACCCTCAATCCCGCCAAATTGCTGCATATAGACAACCGCACAGGCAGCATCAAACCGGGCAAGGATGCCGACCTCGTGCTGTGGAACGATGAGCCGCTTTCCGTCTATGCCGTAGCCCAAAAAACCTGGGTGGATGGCATCCTGTTCTTCGACAGGGAAAAAGATGCCGAAATGCGGGCTTGGATACAAAAGGAACGAGCCCGCCTGATCCAAAAGATGATGGAGGAAAAGAAAAGCGGCGCCCCCATGCAAAAAGCCCGTGGGGAGCATCACGTTCTGTATGAGTGCGATACTTTGGAAGAATATGAATGATTTACCTTTACGCTGGTTTGAGGTGCAGGTAATCTTTATATTTGAAAAAATATAAAAATGAAAGATTTGCCTTTGCGCTGGTTTACAGTGCAAACTATGATCAAAGAGCGTTTTGGGAAGGAGCACCTTCCCGACCTCAACGCCCTGCTCTTTCTCATTGGTTTGCAGGAATCGGGACGTTTGCAGGAGTCTTTCACCAAGGAAGAAAAACAGGAGTTGATGCACGTTGCCGTGTGCCGGCTGCTGAGTCAGCGGGGCTATTACAAGTTTGTCGGGCGGGATGAAGACGGCTGGCCGCATTGGGAGGCCGTGAAGCCCGTAGAAGTGCAGGGGCCGGCCCAGGAAGACCTGCTCAAGGAGTTGATCGTGGAGTATTTTCGCTTGTGAGCCTTTCCTTTTCCATGTCATCTAATTGTCATTTGTTGAAAATAGGTGGCACTTCTCTCTTCTTTGGAAACACAGGACGGCTTTTTGCACTATATTAGTACTCGCTTAGCTCCATAGTGAAGCCCATGAGGGCATTCCGGCCCTTATCTAATGGGTAGAAAGGGCAAATGCAATGGAAGTTTTACAACAAATCACTAAAAGCCTGTTTTATGAATCGAGTATTTATGAAGTTTGGTTTGGTGTTTACATTCTTTTTGTGTCTTTGGGCTTTTTCGGCCTCGGCACAGCAGGATACACGCATCAATCCCAACACCTCCTCTTTGTCCAATGTGGAGCGCATGATCATGCCCTACCAGGACAACAAGCAACTTTTACAGGAAGAACTGGCTGCGCGTGCTCCCGGCCGTGCTCCGCACTTTGCCGTACCTATGGATGTTTTTATTACGCCCGACAATCACGGTACCTGGGAGTTTACGGAAGACGACATGGCCGTATGGCGCATGAGGATTTATTCTCAGGGGGCCAAATCCTTGAATCTGGGATTTACCAAGTACTACATGCCCCCGGGCGGTTCTCTGGTGTTGTACGCTCCGGATTACTCGGAAGTGCAGGGGCCCTTTACTCCTGCCGACAACGAAGAGCATCAGCAACTCTGGACGCCCATTTTGCGTGGTGATGAAATCGTCATTGAAGTGCAGGTGCCCATCCACAGCATGGAGGACTTGCAATTGGAGCTGAAGTACGTCAACCACGACTTCATGGGCTTCGGTCAGATGGCCGAGAGTCTGTTGTCGGGTTCTTGCAACTTAGATGTGATATGTGGAGATGCCGATGGCTGGGGCATTGTGGACGACTATCGAGACATCATTCAGTCAGTAGCTGTTTATGGCCTTTCGGGTAGTACTTTTTGTACGGGCTTTTTGGTCAACAACACCAATCAGGACTGCACGCCTTACTTCATGACTGCCGATCACTGCGGTATCAACAGCGGCAATGCCGCTTCTTTGGTGGCTTACTGGAACTACCAAAACAGCACTTGCCGCGAGCCGGGCTCGCCTGCCAGTGGCGCCCCCGGAGACGGAACGCTGAACGATTTCAATACCGGTGCCATCTTTAGAGCCGGCTATAGCCCCTCGGATTTCACTCTGGTAGAGCTGGATGATCCGGTCTCAGAGACCGCCGATGCTTTTTTTGCCGGCTGGAGCGCCGAGCCGGTGGCTCATGATACGGCCATCTGCGTACACCATCCCAATACGGATGAAAAGCGCATCAGCTTTGAATTTGACCCGGGAATGCTGACGCAGGCTTTTAATTCTACACCTTCGCCAAACGACTACACCCACGTGCGCGTAGTGGACTGGGATATAGGCACTACGGAACCGGGGTCTTCGGGCTCGCCCCTTTTCGATCAAAATAAGCGGGTCATTGGCCAGCTTACCGGCGGAGGCGCTGCCTGCGGCAACAATGAATCCGACTGGTTTGGAGCCATTTCCATTTCCTGGGAAGGCGGCGGTACGCCGACCACCCGCCTGAAAGACTGGCTGGACCCCAACAATACCGGCGTTTTGGTTTTGGATGGCCGCAGCCAGTTGCAGTGCTCTTATGCCGTAACGCCACAGCCGGCTTCGCAACAAATTTGTGCTCCGGCTGATGCCACTTATACCCTTGAGATAAGCGCTGCTTTTGAAGGGCCCGTTACCCTGAGCATCGCAGATATTCCTGTCGGCGCCAATGCGAGCTTCTCGGCCAATCCCGCAGACCCCGATACCGAAGTAAGCCTGACCATTTCGGGCACAGGAGGGCTGAGTGCAGGCTCTTATACTATGACCATTACAGGTACAGATGGCACCAATGATGCGCAGTCGGAAATTACGCTTGTAGTCGTTACCGGGCTACCGCCTCTGACAGCTTTGACATCCCCTGCCGATGCGGCTACGGACATTACGGTTACGCCTGTCTTTACTTGGGAAGCGAGCTCGGCCTCTGCTTATGACATTCAGGTTGCTACAGATCCCGCCTTCACTCAAATCGTCGCTTCGGCAACCGATGTCTCCGGTACTGAGTGGCCCATAGATGTTGCCCTTAATCCTACGACTTCTTACTACTGGAGGGTCAAGGGCAAAAATGTCTGTGGAGAAGGAGACTGGTCTTCTGCATTCACCTTTACCACAGCCAACATTGCCTGCGGCAATTTCTTCTCCCTCGATGTGCCTCTGACCATCATTTCCCAGGGTACGCCAACCATCACCTCTACCATGGAGGTGAATATGCCGGGAACAATCGAAGATGTGAATGTCGTCAACCTGCAGGGTACGCATACCTGGGTGGGAGACCTGTCCTTTACGTTGACCAGTCCAAGCGGCACTACCGTGATTTTGGTGGACGCAATATGCGATGATATGGATGACTTTGATGTGAGCTTTGACGATGAAGCGGATGGCCCGCCTCCCTGCCCATATAACGATGGCGGTACCTATACGCCTCTGATGCCGCTTTCTGCTTTCGATGGCGAACCGGCTTCCGGCACCTGGACCTTGACAGTTATTGACAATGCAGATGAGGATGGAGGTATCCTGGAAAACTGGGGCCTGGGTATTTGCGTCATTCCTTCGGCGGCTGTGTCCCTTACTCTGCAATCAGCAGAAATTTGCGTGGGTGAGAGCTTGAGCTTTGATGTAGGTGTCAGCCAGGGTTATCAAAATGATGTTACCCTGACAGTCTCCGGCTTGCCCACAGGCGCCTCGGCAGACATCTCCCCCAATCCCGTAGCGCCGGGAGGCTCCGCAACGGTTGCGCTAAGTGGCCTGGATGCTGCGGGTACTTACAGCATTACGGTTACAGGTGATGATGGCGCCAATACGGCAGATGCCACCCTGGCCCTGACTCTGAATCCGGCCACGGAAGCAGCCAACCTGACCGAGCCGCCCGATGAAGCTACTTCGGTGGATGTCCAACCTGACTTCAGCTGGGAAGCTGTGGACAATGTGGATGGCTATATCATCGAGATCGCTTCTGATCCTCAAATTCTTACGCTGGTAGAATCAGGTACTACGCCCACAAACAGCTATTCACTGAACGCTACCCTCGATCCGGCAACGACCTATTATTGGAGAGTTACCGCTTCGGGTCCCTGTGGCACGGCTACTTCGGACATATTCTCCTTTACGACAGGTACAACGGGTACCAACGAGTTGGCCGGTCGCAGCCTGAGTGTACACCCCAATCCGGCCACGGAGAAAATCATCCTGCGCCTCTCTGCTCCGCTCGACAGCGAGCTGCAGGCCGAGCTCTTCGATGCCCAGGGCCGCAGCATGGGGCTGCAAACTTTTGCAGCCGGTACCGTAGTCTTCGAATGGCCCGTGGCCAATTTGCCGGAAGGCGTCTATCTGATGCGCCTGCGCGCGGAAGATGCCAGTTTAGTACGACGAATAGTGGTTCAGCACTAATGAAAAAAAGCGTGTCGCTTTGCGACACGCTTTTTTTATTGCATAGAGGTGTTTTTTCCTATATTTGTGTTTGAAAACTACACACCATGTCAACCCGGCCTCAAATAGCTATTGTAACCAACTCTACCTGGACGGTTTACAATTTTTGTCTCCACTTCGTCAAGCGCTTTCGTTTGGCGGGGTACAGAGTGATGGTTATTGCGCCGGTGGATGAGTACATCGAGTACCTGCAAGACAGTTATTTTGTTCGGCACATTCCGTTGCGGCATTTGAAACAGCATGGGGCCAATCCGCTCAGGGAGTTGTTGCTGGTGCGCGAGTTGTATCGCATTTACCGAAAGGAGCGGCCCGATATCGTCTTGCATTTTGGCATCAAGCCCAACATTTTTGGCAGCATTGCTGCGCGGCTGAGCGGAGTTCCGGCCATTTCTACGGTGATGGGGCTGGGCTATACTTTTTTACACCCCCGAATTTTCAAGCGGATTGTATGGCCTTTGTATCGCCTTGCCTTTCGGCAAAATGAGGCCGTGGTCTTTCTCAACCGCTCTGATCAGGAACTCTTTCTGTCTGAGCATTTGCTCAAGCCCTTTCAGGCGAAACACATCGCCGGCACCGGAGTGAACATCAATTTCTTTCGGCCCCTTGCAGTAGCCCGGACGGATAAGTTTGTCTTTGTTTACATCGGGCGGCTGTTGTACGACAAGGGCGTGGCGGAGTTTGTGCAGGCAGCGCGCCGGCTTCGGGCTCTGGGGCCGGAAATAGAATGCTGGATTGTGGGCGATTTCAGCTATGCCAACCAGGCTGCCGTATCGCGGGAGGAGCTTTTGAAATGGGTAGAGGAAAAGAGCATTCGCTACTTTGGCGCTACGCGGGATGTGCGGCCTTATCTGAAGCGCGCACAGGCCCTGGTACTGCCCTCTTACCGCGAGGGTCTTTCGCGGGTGATTACCGAGGCCATGGCCATGGCCAAGCCGGTGGTAACGACGCGGGTGCCGGGCTGTGAGGATGCGATAGAGGATGGCGTCAACGGCTTTCTCGCAGAAGCGCGCGATGCCGAAAGTTTGGCGGAAGCCATGTACAAACTCTACCTGCTCGGCGAGGATGAACGGGAAGCCATGGGCCTGCGAAACCGCCGCAAGGTAGAGGAGTTGTTCGACGAAAAAATCATTTCGGAGCAATACCTGCAACTCATTGCAGAAGTTTTGCCCGAAAGGGCTGACCTGCCCACAACTGCCACGCCCCGGAGCTCTCGATCCATTACTCAGCGATAACCAACTCCCGGAATTCGTATTCCTGATTGCGCAGGCGCGGTTCAAAGCCCGCTTCGCGTATGGCTTCCTGAATGCTGTTGGTGTCAAACCAATGGTCGGCGCCGGCAGCAGAGACGACGTTTTCTTCAATCATGATGCTGCCAAAGTCGTTGGCGCCGGCGTGGAGAGAGAGTTGGCCGATTTTTTTGCCTACCGTCAGCCAGGAGGCCTGGATGTTGATGATGTTGGGCAACATGATGCGGCTCATGGCAATCATGCGCAGGTACTCGTCGCCGGTGCAGGTGTTTCGCGCGCGTTTCAGCTTTTTGAGCAGCGTGCCCTCATCCTGGAAGGGCCAGGGAATGAAGGCGAGGAAGCCCTTGGCGCCTTCGGGCTTTTCGGATTGCACCTGGCGGATGTCCGTGAAGTGCTGCATGCGCTCTAAGTTGGTTTCCACGTGCCCAAACATCATGGTGGCCGAGGTGGTCAGCCCGATGCGATGAGCGGCCCGCATGACGTCTAACCATTCCTGTCGGCCGCATTTACCGCGAGAGATGAGGCGCCGCACGCGGTCGCTGAGAATTTCTGCTCCGGCGCCGGGCAGGGAGTCCAGACCGGCTTCTTTGAGGGCGCGAAGGACTTCCTCGTGGGTGCTTCCCTCCAACTTGGTGATGTGGGCTATTTCGGGCGGGCCGAGAGCGTGGAGCTTGAGCTTCGGATACCAGCTTTTGAGCTGTTTGAAGAGCTTGACGTAGTACTCCAGGCCCAGTTCGGGATGATGCCCGCCCTGCAGCAGGAGCTGTTCGCCGCCGAGGCGGAAGGTTTCTTCTATTTTTTGGCGATACTCTTCGAGCGTGGTGATGTAAGCTTCTTCGTGCCCGGGACGGCGGTAGAAGTTGCAGAATTTACAATTGGCGATACAGACGTTGGTGGTGTTGCAATTGCGGTCAATGATCCAGGTAACGATGGGCTCCGGCACGCGCTGGAAGCGCATGGCATTGCCCACATAGATCAGATCGGCCAGAGGGGCCTGCTCGAAGAGGAAAACGCCCTCTTCGGCGGAGAGGAAATCGCCTTGCAGTGCTCTGTCCAGTAAGTCAGAAATGTTCATGGGGCAAAGATAGGCCTTATACTCAATAAGCAGCCTGCTTAATGATGAAGAATCCGTCTTCGCCCTGGGCCTGGTAGAGGGGCATGAGGATGAGCCCGTCGGTGGGGGCGTAGATGAGGCCGTTTTGGTTGGTTGCGATGGGTTGGCCCTTTTTGACGGGTTGAAAGTTTTTGAAGCCCGGCAGCATTTTGAAGTGTTCGCCGGGTTGGATGTGATGGACGTAC
Organism: Saprospiraceae bacterium; assembly: GCA_027030635.1. Lineage (GTDB taxonomy): Bacteria > Bacteroidota > Bacteroidia > Chitinophagales > Saprospiraceae > WGBN01. Next base: position 13,596 of record JALVES010000083.1, read on the forward strand.
ATGAGCTCAGCGACTTTGGGCAGGCCTTTGGAAAATTCTATGAGGAGTTTGTCGTGACGATTTTCCACATCTTCGGCTTTAACGCAGCCAATGGTTCTCATGCAGTTGGTGATGGCGGCTATGGCGCGGTTGATGGAGAGGGTTTCGTTGTGTTGGCCGGCTTCAAAGGCTACGGGCACGCAGCGGCGGCCTATGTTTTCGTCGGTGAAGTAGTGAAGGGTCGTTCCCTGTATGCCTTTGAGCATACCCATGACAACGGGAGCATGCAGTTCTTTGGCGATGCGCAGGCTTTCAGGGTCGTTGGTAGCGATGGTAAAGATGCCTCCAAAAGCCGTGGTGGTGTGGATGTCGAGTACGACGATTTTTTCGGGCTGATAGTCTTCTATTTCGGCGCGGATGAGGAGGATGTTTTCCCGCAGCTCGAGCTCTTCGGAATCCAGCTGCTCAGGGGGTGTATGGAGCACGCGTTCCACGTTTTCGGGCGTCCACTGCCGGTTGAGGTCTTTGACAATGTAGCGCTTTTTGGCTTGCAGTGCTCTGAGATTGCCGCGCAGTCCGAGCAGCCGTCCTTTGAAGGAGAAGTCAGGGTTGGAGAGAGGCTCTACCTCCAGCATTTTAAACATGATTTCGAGAGCCCGCACGCCGGCGGGTTCATTGCCGTGCATGCCTCCAAAGCAGATGAGCAATGGGCCTTTCTCCTTTCCGGTGTATCTGCCGATGACGCGTTCTAATTGCATGTCGTTTCACTTCCGCTATTCACAATCCGGCGCGAAATTTACGGCAAGTTGCGGACATGGAGGATGATTTAAATCGCTTCTGCCGCTCGCAAGTCAAATCGGACTCCTGCAGCCTTATTGATAGACAGAGGCCAGCAACTTTCGGCTCCCTCCCCGCCTGCGAAATTCGCCCAGATAGATGCCCTGCCAGGTGCCGAGTGCCAGTTTTCCATCTGCTATGGGGATGCTGACCGAACTGCCCGTAAGCACGGCCTTGATGTGGGCGGGCATGTCGTCAGGGCCCTCAAGGGTGTGCCTTAAGCCGGGCATATCCTCGGGCGCAAGACGCTCAAAGAAGAGCTCAAAATCGTGCAAGACATCGGGATCGGCATTCTCATTGATGCAAATCCCCGCCGATGTATGCCGGATGAACAACTGCAAAATGCCCGTTTCCGGCAGCTCCGGCAATTGCGCCAGCACCTCTGCCGTAATCAGATGAAAGCCCTGCGGGCGGGCCCGCAACACAATGGGATAGTGTTTTACCATGGGTGTCTGTTTTGAAGGGGTAAAGATATTGAATTGGTGGAAGCGGGGAAAGCGGTGGAAGCGGTGGAATCGGGGAAATTGGGGAAATAAAAAAATCTGTGTAATCTGTGATTCTGACGGTGAGCGTGATGAGCGTGACGAACGTAACGAACGTAACGAACGTAACGAACGTGATGCGTGACGGGCGTAACAATCGTAGCCCAATCATGCTTGGAGACGGGTTCCTTAGCGTCTTTTTACGACCAAATTTGCAGAGAAAAATGGCTTTAGTCGTTGAGCTGTACGTTCCGGATGTAAATCAAACATTCTTCGCGTTTTAGCGAGAAATTCTAAGAGGCCGGCTCGGGGGTACTCCTTACGTCGGCACCCCGATCCTTTGGTTGGGCCAAATCAAAAATCAAAAATCGTTAATCGTTAATCGATATTCAAAAGAGGTC